>JAGXGU010000045.1 GCA_024636575.1 Altererythrobacter sp. | reverse complement strand
GGTTCAAACCCTTCGCCCTCGACCTTGGCCTTACGCCGCTGCCATTCAAGATAAGCTACGCCCAAGCCGAACATAATACCTCCGCCGAGAAAACCGAGTGCGGGAGCTGCGTATAGGTCGGTGCCTAATGTGAGAGTCGGAATGATATTCTGGATTGAAGGGGTGCCTGGGATAGCAGTCAGGGTGAACGTCCCAGCACCAAGCGCCAATGCAGCCACGAACAAGCGCTTCGGAATGTCCGCTTCACGAAGAAGTCTAAGCCCTAATGGATACATCGCGAAAATGACCACGAAGACAACAACGCCGCCATATGTCAGCATCGCACTAGCTAGGACAGTGATCCAGAGTGCACGATCAGGGCCGAGTTTCCTTACTAGCGCCATCGCGATACTTGCTGCGGCGCCGCTGTCGCCCATTACCCGGCCAAACATCGCGCCGGCAGCGAACAGTAAGAAGAACCGTCCTGCGAATGTGAAAGCTCCGAGCTTGCCGAAGAGATAGCCCTGCTCGAATGTCTCACCCAAGGGCAACGAGCTTGTTACAATTACAACCAATGTGCAGAGCAATGATGCTAGGATTATATTGACCCCGCGGAGCGCGAGACCGATTAGGAGGGCTAAGCTGACAAACAGCCCGACAGTCGAAATCATTTAGCATGCCCCCCAGCATATTGCGCGAATGTAAATCTCGGCCCCGCGAACCGGATAAGTCAAACCGGTATAGCACTCGGACCCCCGCTCCAAAGGAAAAGGATCTCTGGCGCAATTCTTCGTCAGGCTTAATCTTTGCATTTCTTTGAGATATGCGAGATCATAATCCGCGTGTCGGGGGTTCGAGTCCCTCCTCCGCTACCAAGAATCAATGCACTGATCTGTTTCCGCGCGCAGCAAGGAAGAAGAGACCTGTCCCTACGACGAGGATCATGCCGAGCATCTTGTAGGCCTCTGTGCTGGCCTGGCTGGCAACCCAGAGCGTCGAGGCTGCTGCGAGCAAGGCGACGGGCAAATGCCACCGCGGTGGCGGTCGCTCATCCCTATGTTGCAATATTGGCAGTGCCAGCGCCGACAACAAATACATCACGAGCCTCGACAATGTGCTGGCAATCGCCAGTGTGGCGAAGCCCGCCCAAAGGCTGAAAATGATAGCTGCACCGCCATAAAACAGGATCGAGGCGTCAGGCGTCTCAAAGCGCTTCGACACATGCGCGAAAATGCGGGGCAATGTCCCCTGTTCGGCCATTCCAAAGGTCATGCGCGGGGTGACTATGCCGCCGCTCAACGTATTGGCGCCGATCGAGAAGGCTGCCGCGACAGAAATTGCCACCATTCCGGATTGTCCCATCAACTCGCCGGCGGCGGCTGCCAGTGCGCTTTCATCACCCGCGACTGTCGGGGAAATCGCCAGGTAGGCCCATATCACCGCCATATACAGCAGGGTGATGGCTGCCAGTGTGGTCATCAGCGCGAGCGGCACATCGCGCTTCGGGTTGCGCAGTTCACCAGCCGCGAAAGTGCCATTCTCAAACGCCATATAAGCGTAGAATGTGAGCAGAACTACGCTTTCAAATTCGCTGAACTGGGGCAGGCTAAAGCCGACCGCCGGGTCTCTCGTAGCGAGCCCCACCAAGACCAGTCCAATCAGCGGAACGATTTTGATGGCGGTCATGGCACCCAGCGTTCTCACCGAAGTGCGCATGCCCACAAGGTTTACAATAGTCGTGAAAACTATGAAACCAACTACCGCGCTCGCCTTTATCGCAGGGTCGTTAAGCACCGGAAAAAGCACGCCAAGATAGGCGATAGCCACTTGCGTATTTGCCGCCACGGCCACCACCCCCGATGCATATCGGGTCCAACCGGCCTGAAAACCTGCAAATGGTCCGAATGCGGCGTGGGCGTAAAGAACCGGACCTCCGTGTCTGTCGAACCGGGCGGCGAGTGTGGAAAATACGAAGGTCAGTGGCAGAATGAGTAGCGCGCCAAACAACATCATCCATGGTGCAAAATTGCCAACCGCCGCGACCATGATGGCGGGTAGGGCAAATATGCCTGCACCAACCATTCCATTGATCGGGAATAGTGCCGTGCCCAGGAAGCCAACGGTGCGCGGAAGTTCTTGCGCGTTTGGCATCTGTTTCCCCCCTCAAATGCTTTCCCACTTCTCGCATCGACCTATGACCAGCGCAAACGAAACCTTCCATTGGTCGAGGTGATCATCGCAGGTATTTGGATTTCTGTGAAATCACATTCCGCGTGTCGGGGGTTCAAGTCCCTCCTCCGCTACCAAGTTTCTTAGGACACCTGTTTCCAAGCCAACAGATCGTCCCTTTCTGACGCATGATCTGGCAAGCAATCCGATTTGCGCGCAGTGCTCTTCTGGCTTACGACCTTCGTGGGTGGTGGGGAGAAGAAGCATGAAACTCTGTTCATTTTCTTTGGTGGCGGCTGCGGTGGCGATTGCAGCACCTGTTGCCGAACTCAAGGCTCACGACTCCACCGAGCACTCGCTCGAAGCATTGCGTGTGGCAGCAATGGAGGAAACGACACTGGCATTTCTTGCTACCTTGGACGAGGCGCAACGCAGCGTGGTCATGGCATCGCTTGACGATAATGCCACCCGCACCGGCTGGTCAAACCTTCCGGTAGGTATGGCACCGCGATCAGGCATGGCGGTAGCCGATATGAGCGTGGAACAGCGCTTGGCTATGCACGCAATGATGGCGGCAGCTATGTCTAGCCAAGGCTATCTCGAGGCGACCACAATCATGTGGCACGAAGATGTGCTGCACGAGATTTTCTCTGCGATGATCGCCGGACTGCCAGATGACGATCCTCGCAAGGCTGGGGCACTGGCGTTCAAGGACAATTACGACACAGAAAAGTTCTATGTGTCGGTGTTTGGAGATCCGAAAGGTGAGGATTGGGGCTGGACTGTCACGGGCCATCACTATGCCGCTAATTTTACTGTCTCAGGCGGCAAGATCGCTTTCACGCCGCTGTTTGTCGGTGCCAATCCTCAGATCGTTCCAAGCGGTCGCTACGCTGGTTGGCGTATCCTGCAGCATGAGGCGGATCGGGCTTTCGCGCTACTGACATCATTGGAGCAGGAAAAGCTTGCGCAGGCGGTGGTATCAGATGTGGTCGATGATGAAATCTTTGCTGGTAAAGGCCAACAGGACAGGATCGGCGCGCCGGTCGGTATTCGAGCCAGTGATCTCGATCCGGCGCAACGCCGCCTGCTGTCTGGCCTGATCGACGAGTATCTGGGCGACGCTTCGGACGAGGCTGCTGCAAGACAGCGCTTAGCCATAGAAAGCGATGGTGACGACGCGCTCCACTTTGCGTGGTGGGGGCCGACAGATGATCCCGCCGCTCGCTTCATGTTCCGCGTGCAGGGGCCGTCAATCGTGATCGATTATGTGCGCGAAAGCACGCCCGACGGCGGCTATAATCATGTTCATTCGATTGTCCGCGATCCCTCGAACGACTATGGTGCCGATTGGCTGCAAAGGCACTATCGGGAGGCGCATCAGTGAGAGGGCTTGGCAGTTACCCTAGTCGCGCTGATTCATAATCCGCGTGTCGGGGGTTCGAGTCCCTCCTCCGCTACCAATCTTATGATCGTTGCTGATTTTCCCGGCGTAGCCCGGGTGCAAAGCGCTGGACTGTTGCCGTGCGCCGTTTCAGTGTCGGCGCATGTAGGCACAAGGGGGATACTATGAATCTCGATCTCAATGGTAAGGTCGCGCTCGTTACCGGCGCGAGCCGCGGCATAGGGCTTGCCATTGCCAAGGGCTTGGCCGCCGAAGGTGCAATTCTTTGCATCGCCGCACGCGGGCGCGAAGCGCTCGAAAAGGCTGCGGCTGAAATCGAGGCAGAAGGAGGCGAGGTGCTCGTGGTCCCGTGTGATGTGGCCGAGAATGCTTCGGTGAGCGAACTGGTAGAAGCCGCGCTGGAGCGCTTCGGTCGGATCGATATCCTGATCAGCAACGCGTCGGCCCTTTCCTTCGGCGGGGAACGTGAGGATTGGGACAAGAGCCTTTCGGTTGACCTCATGGGAGCGGTTCGGCTGGTTGATGCCGTGCTCCCAGGGATGCGGGCGCAGGGCAGCGGTTCGATCCTTTTCATATCATCGTTAACGGGGGTCGAGGCGTCCCCGATGAACAATTTTGGGTACACCTCGGCAAAGGCCGCGCTCAACGCCTATGCCAAGAAGCTAGCCATTGTGGAGGGGGCTAACGGCATCAGGGCGAATGCTTTACTTCCAGGGTCCGTCGAGTTCCAAGGAGGCGGATGGGATGCCACACGCACCGAAAATCCGCCGATCTACGAGATGGTGCGTTCCAGCATTCCCTTCGGCCGCTTGGGGAAACCCGAAGAAATCGCAGATGCAGCCGTATGGATTGTATCTGCACGCGCAAACTGGGTCACCGGAGCGGCACTTGGCGTCGATGGCGGGCAGGGCAAGGGCATCCGCTAGCCAGCGGAGGTCGGATCGTAGCTATCCGATCATAATCCGCGTGTCGGGGGTTCGAGTCCCTCCTCCGCTACCAATATATTCATTGATAAATGCAGATATTTTATCAAGCGGCTGAGCGGGCGGGCAAGGTTCGGTACTGCAACCGTGCTGCACGCCTTGACTCCATGGGGCCTTGGAAAAGACTGGGCCTTGGAAAAGACTGGCATCACCAAACGGTTAACGGCATAATGCGAGGTAATGCCGCAGATATTTGCCATGTTCATAGCCGACAATTCTGCCCTGATCGGGTTGGCGCTGCTGCTGATGGTGTTTCTGGCTTTCGCGCTTGAGCGAAGACCGCCCGTAGTGATCGCGGTGCTGGGCGGCATTACAATGATGTTGCTCGGGTTCCTGCCGGTTGACGAAGTGCTGGGCGTCTTTGCAAACCCCGCCCCGATCACGATTGCGGCCATGTTCATTCTATCCGGGGCGCTTTTGCGAACCGGCGCCCTGGAAGAAGTTTCGGGATGGGTGATCCGCCGCACGCTGCGTAAGCCGAAACTGGCGGTCGCGGAAATCGGTGCAGGCACGATGCTGGCGTCTGCTTTCATGAACAATACTCCGGTCGTGATCGTGATGATCCCGATTGTCCAGCGGCTCGCACGGGTCATGGGTGTTGCCGCCACGCGGCTGTTGATCCCGCTATCTTATATTTCCATCCTCGGCGGCACCCTGACCCTGATCGGTACCTCTACCAATCTCCTGGTCGATGGGGTTGCGCAGGCGCAAGGAATGCAAGCCTTCGGGATTTTTGAGATCACGGCTGTTGGGCTGGTCAGTGCCGCGTCAGGAATTCTTCTGCTGGGCGCGCTCGGGCGGTACCTGCTCCCCGATCGTGCCGCGCATGGGCTTGACGAGCAGAGCGAGAGCGATGCCTACCTGTCTCACCTGACCCTGGCAGCAGAAAGCGGTCTGGTGGGACGAGAATTGGGCGGGACAGCGATGTTCCGCCGACCAGGCATACGGATCGTCGGTATCCAGCGCGGCAAGTCGATCCAACGCCGGGACTTCGAAAAATGGGTGCTTAAGGTGGGGGACCAACTGATTGTCGCCGCGAGCCCGGCGGAGTTGGCGTCGCTTGCTGACGCGCGTGATTTCAGAACGGGTTTGACCGGTGTGGGCGGCGGCGTTGCGGTAACCGGACCAAACAGACCTGCAGATCTGCGGCTGGTTCAAGCGGTGATCTCTCCCTCTCATCCGGTGATCGGGCGCCGACTGGCGGATATTCCGCTCCTGTCCCGCCTTAAAGTGAGAGTGCTCGGTCTGGCGCGGCCACGCCACATTGCTGGCCCGGATCTTGCCAATGTGCGGGTACGCGCCGGCGACCGTCTGTTGATCGCAGCCGGAAATGACGCGGCGCAAGCCCTGCAGAGCAATATTGGCCTTGTCGATGTCAGCGAAGCGCCGGTGCGCGCCTTTCGCCGTGTCCGGGCACCAATCGCCATTGCCACGCTGGCAGGGGTTGTCCTTCTGGCCGCATTGTTTGGCTTTCCGATCGAAGGCCTGGCGTTGGCCGGCGTGGGGGTCGTTTTGCTGACTCGCTGTATTGAACCAGAAGAAGCCTGGGGATCAATCGACGGCAGCACTCTGGTGCTGATCTTCGGCATGCTGGCATTCGGTAAGGGGTTGGATAATGCCGGGACGGTAGAGCTGATTGTGAGCTCGCTCCAACCGTGGCTTGTATCCACATCGCCGCTCTTGCTGCTGATTGCGGTTTACGCGGTAACCAGTGTTTTGACTGAAGCAGTGACCAATAACGCAGTGGCGGTGATCATGACCCCTATTGCCATCGGGCTTGCCCAAACCATCGGCGTTGATCCCCGGCATTTGGTCATCGCCGTTATGTTCGGAGCCAGCGCAAGCTTTGCAACACCGATCGGTTACCAGACTAACACGCTGGTTTATGGCGCGGCCAATTACCGCTTTATGGATTTCGTCAAGATCGGGGTGCCGATGAACATTGTGGTTGGCACCGCCACCTGCCTGGCGATCAGCGCATTGATGTAGCAGTGCAGCCAAAAGCGATATCTGGGGAACTTTTGCTACCTCCACAGGCTCCAGCGGTGCCATCCGGGGAAAAACCGCCTATGCGGTGACCTGCGGCGACCTATAAGACCCATTGGCGATGTCTCGCCAATCACTCGATACGTTAAACATGATGGGGCTTTACCATGAAAATGGATCCGGACAGCGTGTCTTTGGGGCAGTTGGCAGCCCAGGATCCAGCGCGGGCGGTGCCGCTGCTGGAGGCGGCCCTATCAAGAAATAATGCCGATGCCGGCGCATATCGACTCCTGGGAAAAGCCTTGCGCTCGCTCGGGCGCGACCGGGAAGCGGAGGAAGCTGAACTCGCTGCCATCAGGTCCGCCACGGGCGATCCGGCACTGATTGCGATTGCACAGGCTTTGCTGGAGAATAACTTGCCCGATGCGGAAGGGAAACTGCGCGAACGGCTGTCACAGAAACCAACCGACGTCGCGGCCATTCGCATGATGGCCGAGCTTGCCGCGCGGCTAGGCCGCCTCCGCGATGCAGAGGCACTTTTGACACGCGCCCTCGAACTTGCACCGGCCTTCAACGCGGCGCGGGGAAATCTGGCGACGGTACTCTACAAGCAGACCCGCTATGCGGAAGCCTCCAAGGTGCTCGACGAGGTGCTGGCGCGCGATCCGGGCAATCCGGGTAACCGCAACCTGATGGCAGCCACACTCGGCCGGATTGGTGAATATGAGGAAGCGATCAAATTGTATGGGGAATTGGTCGAAACTTTTCCGGAGCATGCAAAGCTGTGGATGAGTTATGGTCACTTGCTCAAAACCGTCGGGCGGCAGGAAGAAAGCATTGCCGCCTACCGAAAAGCACTGGCCAACGATCCCGAACTTGGCGAAGTGTGGTGGAGCCTGGCAAACCTCAAGACTGTAAAGTTCACCGATGCCGATGTTGCCGCCATGGAAGCGGAAATTGCAGGCAAACCTGCGCATGAAAATGCGCTCCACCTGCATTTTGCGCTCGGCAAGGCATGGGGTGAACGGGGTGATCCAGGCAAGAGCTTCGATCATTATTCCGCCGGCAACACGCTGCGCTGTGCGGAACTGGAGTATGATCCTGCGGTGGTATCGCATCAGGTCGATCGTATGGCGACGGTGCTGACACCGGAATATCTGGCCAAAAATGACGGGGTGGGCGATCCCTCCCCAGACCCGGTATTCATCCTTGGCCTGCCCCGCGCGGGTTCCACCTTGCTCGAACAGATCCTGTCCAGCCACACGCAAGTGGAAGGGACAATGGAATTGCCCGACATTCCGGCGATGGCAATGCGCGAAGCCAGGAAATCCGGCGGCGAACTGCACGACTGGCCCGATGCTGTGCGCGAGATGGAGCCTGCGCGCCTGGCGGAACTTGGCGCGGAATTTCTCGAGCGCACGCGCGTTCAGCGCAAGACCGGCAAACCGTTCTACATCGACAAATTGCCCAATAATTGGAGTTACGCCGGTTTCATTCATTTGATCCTTCCCAACGCGAAGATCATTGATGCACGGCGACATCCGTTGGACTGCTGTTTTTCCAATTATCGGCAGCATTTCGCCAAGGGGCAGGGGTTTTCCTATTCGCTCGATCATATTGGCCGCTATTACGCCGATTACATTCGCGCAATGGACCATTATGACCGCGTTCTGCCCGGCCGGATCCACCGGGTTGTTCACGAACAATTGCTCGATGATCCCGAAGGCGAAGTGCGCGCGCTGCTGGCCTATCTGGGGCTCGATTTCGAAGAAGCTTGCTTGGATTTCCACAGCAACCAGCGCGCCGTGCGAACGGCATCGTCAGAACAGGTGCGGCGGCCGCTCAACAGGGACGGGGTGGGGGCCTGGCGAGCTTATGAGCCGTGGCTGGGGCCGCTCGTCGCAGCGCTCGGCGATCTGCCGGAAACCTATGCAAAGCGTCATTAAGTGTGACAATTCTGCAATAAATTGGCCTCCCGCCAAACTTGCTGATCCGGGAAACCTCTTAGGTCTTGGCAATGCAGGAAATTTATGGCGATTTGTGCCCAAGGGACTTTCCTAGGGGGAATATTCGTGGACCACTTGAAAATATCCAGAATCGCGGCGGTATTGCTCACCGGCACGGCGCTCAGTTCCGCCGGAGCAGTGGTGGCGCAGGAGCAGGCAAATGGTCCCGCTGACCGGGACATCATCATTGTGACCGCGCAAAAGCGTGCGCAGGATTTGCAGGATGTGCCCGTTGCGATCACGGCGATAGGCACCGAAAAGCTCGATCAGCTGCAGGTGAGTGAACTACAGGATGTGGTGAAATTCCTCCCGTCAGTGACGATCCAGAGAAACCAGGAAGGTATCACCCAGATATATTTCCGCGGTGTTGCCTCGGGTGAGAATGCCAACCACTCAGCATCGCTACCCACGGTCGGCACTTATCTTGACGAGATGCCGATCACCACAATCCAGGGTGCGCTGGATATTCATTCCTATGACCTTGCCAGGGTCGAAGCTTTGGCCGGACCGCAGGGCACGCTTTATGGTGCAAGTTCAATGGCCGGGACCATCAAGATGGTCAGCAATCCGCCAGACCCGACCGGAACATATGGCGCGGCAGATGTGGAACTGAATTCAGTTGCGCACGGCGGGGTTGGCTACACTGGCGAAGGTTTTGCCAATGTGGCTCTGTCTCCAAATGCCGCTCTGCGCGTGGTCGGGTGGTATCGCCACGATGCCGGTTATATCGATAATATCTTCGGCAGCCGGACATATCCGACTTCGGGCATTACCGATGACAATGCCGATCTGGTTGAAGAAGATTATAACGACGTTGACACCTACGGAGCCCGGATCGCGCTCGGCATTGAACTAAGCGATAGCTGGACAATCCGGCCAACCATCATGGGGCAAGTGCAGAAGGCAAACGGTAACGGGGTTCAGGAACGTAGTGCCGCAGTCACCGACAAATTGCAGACCGTTCAGTATAACCCGGAACGGCGCGATGATCGCTGGATGCAGGCGGCGCTGACGATTGAAGGCAAAATCGGTAATTGGGATCTGGTCGCCACGGGCGGTCACCTGCGCCGTAAAAACGAACTTGAATTCGACTATTCGGATTATGCCTATTTCTATGACAAATTGTTTGGGTACGGGGAATATTTTTACGACAATAATTACGACCTGATCAATCCCAACCAATACATTCAGGCGCAGGATACCTATCGGCGCAATTTTGGCGAAATACGGATCAGTTCACCGCAGGAAAATCGGTTTCGCGTCATTGCCGGCCTGTTTGCGCAGCGCCAATCCCACCTGATCGAACAGAACTACATTGTCGACGATCTCGCTGACATCAATACGGTTCCGGGGACGGACAGTAATGTATGGCTAACCAAGCAGAAACGCGTCGATCGGGACTATGCCGCGTTTGGCGAATTGACCTACGATCTGACCGAACAACTTTCGCTGACGGGCGGCGCGCGGATCTACAGATACAAGAATTCGCTTGTCGGCTTTTTCGGGTTTGCAGAAAATTTCTCGGGTGACCGTGACGATCCGCTGGGAACGCCGGGCGTGATCGTGCGCGACGGAACCGGGGTTGCAGGTTGCGGCATTCTGGATGGGCCAGTTCGCCCCGCCATCGTCGATGGTACGCCGTGCACCAATCTCGACAAGGTTACTTCTGATAACGGCGCGATCTACAAACTCAACGCGACCTACAAATTCACGCCGGACGTTCTGGTCTATGCCACCTGGTCACAAGGTTTTCGGCCGGGCGGCATCAACCGCCGCGGCACTTTGCCGCCTTATGGATCGGACACGCTCGACAATTACGAAATTGGCTGGAAATCCCAGTTCGGTCCGTTCCGGTTCAACGGAGCGGTCTATCAGGAGGACTGGAACAATATCCAGCTGTCTTTCCTCGGGGAAAATGGCCTCACTGAAATTCGCAACGCCGGCATCGCGCGAATTCGCGGTATCGAAGCAGAGCTGGGGTACCGCCAGGGCGGTTTCACAATGAGCCTTTCAGGCAGTTACAACGATGCAAAGATCACGCGCGATTTTTGTGCGTTCGCAGTTGCAGCCGATCCGTTTGACTGCACCCTGACCGCGCCTGACAGCCAGACGGATGAAGATCTACTGCCCGAAGAAAATTCGCTGTTGGCGCAGGCCGGATCACGGTTGCCTATCACTGCCAAGTTCAAGGGAAATGCGCTTGCCCGTTACGAATTCCCGATCGGGAATTGGGATGGCCATGTCCAGATGGCGGTTAGTCACACGGGCCAGCGGCGCAGCGACGTTCGTGATTTTGAAAATGGCATCAAGGGTGATTTCCCGGCGTTTACCACCGCTGATGTCAGCATAGGGATCAAGGCCGAAACCTATCGGATCGAACTTTTCGCCACCAATCTGTTCGACAGCAATGGCATTTTCAACACGTCGGTCCAGTGTCTGGAGACAACTTGCGGCGATCCTGATGGCGAAAGCAATACGGGCCCTGTATTCTACGATTATGCAGTCAGGCCGCGAACGATAGGGATTAAAGTCGGCACCAATTTCTGATCCCGAATTATCAACCAAACACAAGGTCGGGCCGCAAGCCCGGCCTTGTCGGTGGGCCTATGGTGAGGCGAACTAGGCCAGAAAATTGTCGAGCTTGCTTTCAATTATCGCTTGCGCCTCACCTTCGTCAAACGGTGCATTGCCGAGCGATAGTTCCAGCCAAAGTCCGTCAATCAACGCAGTGAGTGTAATGGCTGTCATACCCGGATCGGGCATCTGTGGGCGATAGGCGCGCAGCAGG
>JAGXGU010000044.1 GCA_024636575.1 Altererythrobacter sp. | reverse complement strand
TGATGCGCGGCTCGACCAGATCGCCAGAATCGCCGGCAGTGCGAAGATCATCGAAACCCAGCTCGGGTTTGTCGACATTGCCGGCCTGGTCAAAGGTGCCAGCAAGGGTGAAGGTCTGGGCAATCAGTTTCTCGGCAACATCCGCGAGGTCGATGCCATCGTGCACGTGCTGCGCTGTTTCGAAGATGACGATATCCAGCATGTCGCCAACAGGATCGATCCGTTATCGGACGCAGAAGTGGTCGAAACGGAATTGATGCTGTCCGATCTCGAAAGCCTCGAGAAACGCGTTCCTGCCGCTGAGAAAAAGGCCAAGGCCGGTGACAAGGATGCCAAGATTCTCGCCAGCGTGCTGGGCCAGGCGCTCCGATTGCTGCGCGAAGGCAAGCCCGCCCGGCTGACTGTTCCGGGCGATGTTGAAGAAGAACGGGTGTTTGAGCAGGCGCAATTGCTGACCGCCAAGCCGGTACTTTATGTTTGCAATGTCGCGGAAGAAGACGCCGCCAAGGGCAATGCAATGTCCGATCTGGTCGCCGCCAAGGCTGCAGCCGAAGGCGCGCAGTCAGTGGTGGTTTCCGCTGCAATCGAAGCTGAGCTGGTAACGATGCCGGTGGAAGACCGCGGCGAATATCTGGCGGAACTCGGCCTCACTGAAAGCGGCCTCGCCCGCGTGATCCGCGCCGGTTACGAATTGCTAGGCCTACAGACCTATTTTACCGCCGGGCCGAAGGAAGCCCGCGCGTGGACTTTCCCCAAAGGCGCCAAGGCCCCGCAGGCGGCGGGCGAGATCCACAGCGATTTCGAGCGCGGCTTCATCAAGGCGGAAACCATCGCATTCGATGATTTTGTGGCGCTGGGCGGAGAAACCGGCGCACGCGATGCGGGCAAACTGCGGCAAGAAGGCAAGGAATATCTGGTTCAGGACGGTGATATCCTGAATTTCAAATTCAACGTCTAAACTGCGGCACAAATTCCCGCCCGGCCCGTTGAAGGCGAAAGCAGAGGTGGGAAGAATTGCAGATGTTTGATAAATCCAAAAAATTCCGGCCACTCGTGCGGGTGGGCTATTTCAGCCGCGCAATTCTGTATTCCGTTCTCGGGCTTATCGCGCTGACCAGTTCGGGTAGAATCTCGCAAGGGACCGACGGGATTTTCATTGCAATCAAGGAATTCCCCCTTGGGATCGTGATACTGTGGTTCATGGTGGTGGGTCTGGCGGCCTATGCCCTGTTCCGCCTGGCATCGGCCTTGTTCGATGTCGAAAATCACGGCTCCGACAAGAAGGGGCTGGGAATGCGAGTTGGGCATGCAGGAAGCGCGATTGGCCATGTTGCCATGGCCTATTCCGCCTATGAATTCGCGACTTCATCTGGCCGCGGGGGCGGCGACGGAGCGCAGGAGGCTGCCGCGGGTATCTTGTCTGTAACGCTCGGCGGAATGGTTCTGGCTATTCTCGGCCTGGTCTTTTTTGTCGCCGCATTTGCCCAGGCGAAAAAGGGTTTTACGGGTTCCTTCATGAACCGTATTAGCGCCGAGGCGCCATCCTATACCAGATGGCTGGGGGCAGCCGGATACACAGCCCGGGCGGTAGTATTCCTTGTAATCGGCTGGTCTCTGGTGCGAGCAGGTTTCATGTCCGGCAGCAGCGACCAGATCAAGACGCTTGGTGATGCTGTCGCCTCACTCTCCGGGGAAGGTATCGTGTTTACGCTCGTGGCTGTTGGCCTGTTGGTGTTCGGGATATTCAGCCTTATCCTGGCGCGCTACCGGATCATTCCGGATTTGGCCTTGGGCAGCAATGCCCCATCGTTCCGTTCTTGATCCGCACCTTGAATAATACCCCTATAGGGTATATTTCAGGGCGATGACAAACACCGGCAAGAAGACTGCAGCAATCCACCGCATGGTGATGGACAAACATGTCTGTCCCTATGGGATCAAGTCCAAATGGCTGCTGGAGCGGCAGGGATACATGGTGGAGGATCACCATCTCACCACCCGCGAACAAACAGATACATTCAAGGAAAAACACGGCGTAGAAACCACGCCGCAAACCTACATCAGCGATGCGCGGATCGGTGGCTACACCGAACTCAGGGCCTATTTCGGCAATCCGTTGCCCGATCCGGACAAGACCACTTACCGGCCGGTTCTGGCAGTGTTTGCTGTGGCCTTGGGGCTCGCCCTGGCGATCAGCCAATTCGTGTACGGAATGCCGCTGACGATCCGGACCGGGGAATGGTTTATCGCCTTTTCCATGGCGATGCTGGCGATGCTGAAACTGCAGGACGTCGAACAATTTTCCAGCATGTTCGTGGGCTATGACCTGTTGGCCAAACGGTTCGTGCCCTATGGCTCCGCCTACCCTTATCTTGAGGCGATAACCGCCGTACTGATGGCCGGGCGCGTGCTGCCGTGGATTTCGATTTCGGTGGCGCTGACCATTGGCACGATTGGTGCCGTATCAGTATTTTACGCCGTTTATGTCCAGAAACGCGACATCAAATGCGCCTGCGTCGGCGGTAGCGGGAATGTGCCGCTGGGCTTCGTTTCCCTGTCGGAAAATCTGGCGATGATGGCTATGGGTGTCTGGATGCTGGTGTATTAGCCCCAGCCCATTGAACGGAACCCAAATGCTTTTTTTCGAAGATATCGCCGTCGGGTCAACGAAGTCGTTCGGCCATTACGAAGTGACCCGCGAAGAAGTGATGGAATTTGCGCAGGCCTATGATCCGCAGCCATTCCACCTTGACGACGAGGCCGCCGCGCAGACCCATTTCGGCAGGCTTTCCGCCAGCGGATGGCATACCTGCGCCATGACCATGCGGATGATGGTCGAAGACATGAAAATCCACCAGCAAGCCGGACTTGGATCGCCCGGGGTCGATAATCTGCGCTGGACCAAGCCGGTTTATCCCGGAGACACCCTGTCATGCCGCAGTGAAATCCTGGAAAAGCGGCGAAGCAAATCGCGCCCGGACATGGGCATTTTCAAATCGCAAAGCCAGACCTTCAATCAGAACGGTGAACTGGTTCTGGAAATGATCTCCAACGGATTGATCCGTGTGCGCGATCCATCCGCGCCGGCCGGGTAACCTGGCGTCAGAATCCGCATTGGACGGCTCCGAGGGAACTGTAAACGATCTGGTCGCGGCCATTGCGAATGGTCAATTCGGCCCGATGTTCGACCGTTTCCGTGCCAGATGTACTTCCATCTCCAGGCGCGATTTCCAACCGGATTGAATGGGTCCGGCCGTCATACTTCTGCCATGTCGCAAAGGGTGCCTCGGCGGCGCCTTTATCAGGGGCCAGACGAACCACTTTGTTGTCCAATTTCAGATAAGCCACTTCGGACCGCGTCAGCACAATTGCGCCCAGCCCGCCACCCTTGGGCGCAAATGCGCAACCCGCACCGAACAGGTCGTTGGCTTCATAATCGGGATAATGGATTTTCTGCGGCGATACGGGATCCGGCGGTACAATACTGGCCCGTTCAACCGCTGCAATCTTTGCTGCGTCGATCCGAGCTTTCTCCGCAGGACTGACATCCTCGGAACAGGCGCCTAGCATCGTGGTGGAAACCAGACAAAGCAAAAGCAAACGCAGCACCATCAATGCCTCCCGAATAATTTTTCGACATCTTCCATCGATAGTTTGACCCAGGTCGGGCGCCCGTGATTGCACTGGCCCGATCTCGGTGTACGTTCCATTTCGCGCAGCAGCGCGTTCATTTCAGCCACCGACAGGATGCGCCCTGCCCGCACCGAACCATGGCAGGCCATGGTCGCCAGCACCAGGTCGAGCTTCTCGCCCAGTAACAATGCCTCGCCATGTTTGGCCAGATCATCGTCGATATCGCGCAGTAGTGCCACCGGATTGCTTTTACCAAGCGCGGCCGGAACCGCGCGCACCAACATTGCGCCCGGTCCGAATCGTTCGATCACAAGGCCCAGCGCGGCGAGTTTGTCAGCGGCATCTTCCAACCGGTCGCAGGCGGTTTCTTCCAGCTCTACAACATCGGGCATCAGCAAGGCCTGGCTGCGTTTGACGGCATCTTCCGCGCCAGCTGCCCGCAGACGTTCCAACACCAGCCGTTCATGCGCGGCGTGCTGGTCGACCAGTACCAGCCCGTCTGCCGCTTCGGCCACAATATAGGTGTTCGCCACCTGTCCGCGCGCAATCCCGAGTGGGTATCGGGCCGATTCGGGGGAGAGTTCTTCTGCCGTTTCCGCCCTGCCCATGGGCGCGGCGAGTGTATCACTATCAGGACCGCGCCAAACCGGGCGCGGCGATGACACGCCTGCGTCCGAGGGAGAAGTCCAGTCACGACCTTCAAATATCGATCGCAGGGCGGGCGAGGGTTCTGCCAGCGGTTCCGACTGCCACCGCCCCATTGCCGCCACGTCAGGCGACTGAGCGCTGCGCCGATCCCCCGTGGCCAAGGCCTGGCGCAGTCCGGAGACGATAAATCCGCGCACTGCCTGCCCGTCGCGAAACCGCACTTCAATCTTGGCTGGATGGACGTTCACATCCACATCCTCCGGTGGCAGGGTGAGGAACAGCGCCAGCACCGCGTGCCGGTCCCGCGCCAGCATGTCGGAATAGGCGCCGCGCACCGCGCCGGTCAGCAGCCGGTCCTTTACCGGACGGCCATTGACGAACAGATATTGATGATCCGCCACACCGCGATTGTAGGTCGGCAGCCCGGCGATCCCCGTCAGCCGCATCGAACCGCGATCCAGATCGATCGCAACCCCGTTGTCGGCCAATTCGCGGGCAATGATGCCGGCCACACGGGTCGCCAGCGCCTCCCCCGGTTGCAGCGACAAGGCGCGTCGCCCCCCGTGATCAAGCGTGAAGCCGATGTCCGGCCGCGCCATGGCCAGGCGGTGCACCACATCCTTGCAGGCGGCATATTCGCTGCGCGCGGTGCGCAGGAATTTGCGCCGCGCAGGAACCTTGTGAAACAATTGTTCGACCCGAACGCGGGTGCCGGGTGGCAATGCAGCAGGGCCATCCTCCAGCAATTCGCCGTGATCCACCACCCGCCGCCAGCCCTGCCCCGGATCCTGGCCCGCACCATGCGGCCGGCTTTCAAGCGTGAAACGTGCGACGCTGGCGATGGAGGGTAATGCTTCTCCCCTGAACCCCAGCGTCAGAACCTGTTCGATGGACTCTTCTTCCCCGATCAGCGATTCCGGCAGCTTGGAGGTGGCGTGACGTTCCAGCGCCAGCGCCATGTCCGCCGGGGCCATCCCGCAGCCATCATCGGTCACTTCGATCCGCGACAATCCACCTTCGATCAGCTGCACCGCGATCCTGCTGGCCCCCGCATCGATGGCATTTTCGATCAATTCCTTCAGCGCAGCCGCAGGCCGTTCGACCACTTCGCCGGCGGCGATGCGATTTACCAGGGATTCAGGGAGGCGGCGTATTTGCGGCATCAGAATTCCAGCTTAGCGCCCAAGCGAAGTAATTTCGAGGCCGGTGGTTAAAAAACGGTGGGCTGTTTACATAAATTTTTGGTGTTTTCTCCAGCGTTTCGTTAAGGGGGGATACTTCCTGTCATACGCGGGTCACGTCTGTTGCAGAACGCTGCAGCAACAACCCGAAAATCATACGGATTCGTCGTCGCAATGAGCTTTATTTCCCGCCTTTTCAAATTCGGATCGCAAAACATGGCGATCGACCTCGGTACCGCCAATACGCTGGTTTATGTCGAAGGGCGCGGGATCGTGCTGAACGAACCTTCGGTGGTTGCCATCGAAACGCTGAACGGCATTACCAAGGTCAAGGCCGTTGGCGATGATGCAAAGATGATGATGGGCAAGACCCCCGACAGTATCGAGGCGATCCGCCCGCTGCGTGACGGCGTGATCGCGGATATCGAAATTGCCGAAAAGATGATCGAGCATTTCATCCGCAAGGTTCACGGCAAGAAAAGCATGTTCAGCTATCCCGAAATCGTGATTTGCGTTCCCTCCGGATCAACCTCGGTCGAACGCCGCGCGATCCGCGATGCGGCCAGCAATGCCGGTGCCAGCCAGGTGTATCTGATTCTGGAACCGATGGCGGCTGCGATCGGCGCGGATATGCCGGTAACGGAACCTGTTGGTTCGATGGTCGTCGATATTGGCGGCGGCACCACCGAAGTTGCCGTGCTGTCACTGCGCGGCCTGGCCTACACCACCTCCGTCCGCACGGGCGGGGACAAGATGGACGAAGCCATCGTGTCCTATGTGCGCCGTCACCACAATTTGCTGATCGGCGAATCCACTGCTGAACGGATCAAGAAGGAATACGGTATCGCCGTTCCGCCGGAAGACGGCATCGGCCTGACAATCACGCTCAAGGGCCGCGATCTGGTCAATGGCGTACCGAAAGAAATCACCATCAATCAGGGGCATCTGGCCGAAGCCCTGGCCGAACCCATCGGCGCCATCGTTGAAGGTGTCCGCATTGCGCTGGAAAATACGGCTCCGGAACTGGCTGCCGATATTGTCGATCAGGGTATCGTCCTGACCGGCGGCGGCGCGCTGATCAGCGGTCTCGACAAACATTTGCGCGAGGAAACCGGCCTGCCGGTCAGTATCGCGGAAGATCCGCTTTCTTGTGTGGCAATCGGCACGGGCCGGGCCATGGAAGATCCCATCTATCGCGGCGTGTTGATGACCGCCTGAGGAAGGGACAATCATGGCGCCGCCTTCCAAACGGCGCCCCGGCTTTTCGCGTAGGGCGCAATACGGAATTTTCACCGGCTATGTTGTGGCTGGTATCGGCGCGCTGATTGGCGCGGTCCTGCTTGGCCTGTCGCTGTGGCGTCCGGCCAACTTCAACGGACCGCGCATGGTGGCGTCCGATGCCGTCGCTCCGGTTGGCAGGATTTCCGCAGAAGTTCGTACTGACAGTCAGGGCCTGATCGAAAGTATCGCCGGCTATTACCGTGCAGGCAGCCAGAACGCGCAGTTGAAGCGCGAAGTGGAGCTGGCGCGCATTCGCATGGCAGAAGCCGAGGCTGTCGCGCAGGAAAATAAGCGGCTCAAGGCCTTACTCGACCTGAGGGACGCCGACGTGGAACCGGTGGTGGTTTCCCGCATCATTGGCTCGACTGCTGCCAGCACCCGCCGGTTCGCCTATCTCGGGGCCGGAACTTCACGGGGCGTCACCCCGGGTATGCCCGTCCGCGGCCCGCGAGGCGTAGTAGGACGAGTCCTCGAAACTGGCCGCAATTCCTCGCGTATCCTGCTGCTTACCGATAGCCAGAGCGTGCTGCCGGTCCGCCGTGCTCAGGATAATGTCGTGGCGCTGGCCGAAGGGCGCGGTGACGGGTTGCTGCGAATTCGCCTGATCAATCTGGGAATAAATCCGTTGGAAATCGGCGATGTCTTCGTGACTAGCGGATTGGGCGGCTATTATCGGCCCGGGGTAGCGGTTGCGGTGGTTTCAGAGCTGACCAACGATGGCGCGTTGGCGCGTATTATCAGCGATCCGGCAGCGACCGATTTCGTGTCGGTCGATCCAATCTGGCAGCCCGATGCGATCCGCGGTGCGGCCACTCCGATCGACCAAGGGCCGGGTGAATGAGAACCGGATACCGCGGCACTGCAAGGCGGGACGAATTCGGCAGCCGGATCAACCGGCGCCATTCCGCCATGCTCGCCTATGGCATACCTGTTGTGA
>JAGXGU010000043.1 GCA_024636575.1 Altererythrobacter sp. | reverse complement strand
GGCAGCGATCCGGCAGATTCCGCCACGCTGGAAGCCGACGCGCGCAAGACGGGCTTCATGACAGGTCTGGGCAAATCTTCACTGGAAGGCGTGCGAATCGGCGTGCTGCGCAAGCAAATTGGCAACCGCCGGGATGTCGAGGCGTTGTTCGGCGCGGCGATGTCCGACATGCAGCGCGCCGGAGCGGTTTTGGTGGACATCGACTTCGAACCGAATGACGAAATGTACCGCGATGAATATACCACGCTGCTGTTTGAGCTGCGCGAGGACATGGGCACTTACCTGCGCAGCCTGCCGGGCAAGGATATGCCTAGAAGCCTTGCCGACCTGATCGCTTTCAACACCGCCAATGCCAAGGACGAGATGCGCTGGTTCGGGCAGTCGATCTTCATCGAAGCGGAAGCCACTACGGACCGGGAGGCCTACGAAGCGGCGCGGGCCAATGCGTTGAGGCTGGCGGGCGCAGAAGGAATTGACCGGCTGATGGCGGAACACAACGTTTCCTTCCTGATCGCACCAACGACCGGTCCGGCATGGACGATCGATCTGGTAAATGGCGATCATTTTTCAGGCGGGATCGGCGCCGGAAGCCTGGCCGCAATCGCCGGTTATCCGCACCTGACTGTGCCCATGGGCGCAGTCGAAGGTCTGCCCGTCGGCCTGTCGATCATGAGCGGCAAATGGCGCGATCACGATGTGCTGAAAGCAGGCGCGGCGTATGAACGTGCGCGAACTGCGCAGCTTGCCGTGCCAAATTTTGAGATGTGGCAGCCAGCCAAGTAAATCCCTCCCCATGAGCACTGCCCACGGGGAGGGATTTAGAATTACTTCTTGGCCGGAGCCTTCTTGGCAGCTGGCTTCTTCGCCGCTGCTGGCTTTGCAGCTGCCTTGGCCGCTGGTTTCGCCGGAGCTTTGGCTGCTGCCTTGGGAGCAGCTGTCTTCTTGGCCGCAGCTTTCTTGGCTGCGGGCTTGGCGGCAGGTTTTTCTTCTGCGTCAACCTTCTTTGCCGGTGCCTTCTTAGCGTCAGCCTTCTTTGCCGGTGCCTTCTTGGCAGCCGCCTTCTTGGCAGGTTTGGCCTCGGTCACTTCTTCCGCTTCGATGGCGGCTTCCAGTTCCTCACGGGTTACTTCCCGCTCGGTTACTTCTGCTTTGTCGAACAGGAAATCGACGACCTTGTCTTCGTACAATGGAGCGCGCAGCTGGGCGGCGGCCATGGGTTCGTTGGCAATGAACTGCAGGAAGCGTTCGCGATCTTCGTTGCGATATTGCTGGGCTGCCTGCTGGGTCAGCATGGCCATTTCCTGCTGGGTCACTTCGACACCGTTCTTCTGCCCGATTTCGGACAGAAGCAGGCCAAGCCGCACGCGGCGTTCGGCGATGTTGCGGTAATCATCCCGTTCGGATTCGATTTCCTTCATCGCCTTCGCAGGATCTTCATCCTTCGCGGCTTCCTGTTCCAATTGTGCCCAGATCTGGTCAAATTCGGCATCGACCATGCCCTGAGGCACCGCAAAATCATGTCCCGCAGCCAGCGTATCGAGTAATTGGCGCTTCATCTGCGTGCGGGTCAGGCCGTTCGTTTCCTGTTCTAGCTGGCCGCGCAGCAATTCCTTCAGCTTGTCGAGGCTTTCCAGGCCGAGCGACTTGGCGAATTCTTCGTCTGCCTTGCTTTCAGTCTCTACCTTGACCTGTTGGACGGTGATGGCGAATTGCGCATCCTTGCCCTTGAGGTTTTCGGCTGGATAATCCGCCGGGAAAGTGACCGTTATGGTCTTCTCGTCGCCGGTTTTCACGCCGGTCAGCTGTTCTTCGAAGCCGGGGATGAACTGGCCCGAACCGATAACCAACGCAGCGCCTTCGGCCTTGCCGCCTTCGAATTCGACCCCGTCGACACTGCCGCTGAAATCGATGATCAACTGATCGCCTTCAGCCGCCTTCTTGGTCTTGGGCGCATCCTTGTATGATTTCTGCTGATCGGCGATGTTGCGAACCGCTTCGTCCACCTTTGCATCGCTGACCGGGACGGTGAGCTTTTCCAGCTTCAACCCGTCAAGATCAGGCGTAGCCACATCGGGCAGGATTTCCAACGACACATTCAGCTGCGCATCCTTGCCTTCTTCGTAACCTTCTTCAAGGTCGATGGTGGGCTGCATGGCCGGACGCAGTTTCTTTTCCTGCATCAGCGAATCAATCGATTCGCGGATCACATCGTTGACCATCTGCGCGTGCAGCTGTTCACCGTGCATTTTCTTGACCAGATTCGCGGGAACCTTGCCCGGGCGGAATCCGGGCATTTTCACCTGCGGCGCGATCTTCTTCACCTCAGCATCGATTCGCGCAGCGATATCGGCTGCGGGGATGGTGAGCTTATACGCGCGCTTCAGCCCGTCATTCGTGGTTTCTTTGATCTGCATGAGGTGCAACTTTGCCTTTATGAATTTTTTTCAAATCTCTAATTTCCGCTTGGCGGATTGCGGTCGGCGTCTGGTGCGGGCGAAGGGACTCGAACCCCCACATCTTACGATACTGGTACCTAAAACCAGCGCGTCTACCAATTCCGCCACGCCCGCGGGGCCCAAACGAAGCCGCAGGAGCAAGACTTCGCAGCCTCGCCTACACGGACAAGCAAGCGCCCTTAAAAGGCCGCGCGCAAAAGGGCAAGTGCGGAACAGGCTGCGCGCCGCTTCGTTGTCTGGGTGAAAGGAATAAACCGATGGACATCGATCAGCTTGAACGCGAAACCGCAGCAACCCAGCCGGGCCAGCAGCCGGACGAGGTGAACCCGGACCAGGGCGGTGACACCGTTAACCCGCAGAGCCCGACCGAATTCCCTCCGGGACGCGAGGATATTGACCAGCCGCAACCGGCCCGGCCCGATATCGCTCCGCCGCCGCCCGAAACACCGCCTCCGCCTGATTGAGGCCCAGATATCGCAAAGTCTAATGTTGCCTGCCCTGCGCGCAGCTAATAAGGGCGGCGCATGAGCGAAGATAAAAACCCCGAAGTCGCCCCGGAGACCGTTTCCAATTCCGAGACGGATGCGAGCGATGTGCCGCCTGACCGGTTGTCGGTAAATCCGCGTAGCAACCTGTTCGATGAAGAGAAGCTGCGCCGCGGCGTCGGCATTCGGTTCAGGGGTGTGGAGCGCACTAATATCGAGGAATATTGCATTTCCGAAAGTTGGGTGCGCGTTCAGGCCGGCAAATCGCTCGACCGCAAGGGTCAGCCGCTGACGATCAAGCTGACCGGTCCGGTCGAGGCATGGTACGAAGATCTGGGCGACAATCCGCCTGTCGCCAAGGCCTGATTCCAGAGGCCTGATTTAACGCCCGATTATTTTTCGTAACGCGCGATGGCGGCCCGCACCGGATCTGGGCGGGGCGGTGTCGGACGCGGGGCTGCCTGTGCCATCCGCACAGTTTGCGGCGCAGTGGCGGCCCTTTTTGGCGCGGATTTGATCGGAGCGCCCATATCCGCAAAAGCCTGAGTGAATTGCTTAGATGGTTTGGTCGGGGCCTGGGTCGGCGCGACCGGGGTCGGCAGCGCCAGTTGCGCGATTCGATTCTCCGCCTGCACCGGCTTCGCCCTGCCCATGGCCTTTTCGCCATAGATGAAGCCATGCACCGGCCAGGCAGTCGTGCCAATTGCCTGCAATGGATCATACCAGACCCGGACCATGCTCCAGTCATTGTCGGGCGATATATCCACGGCGCGGACATCGCGTTCGATCTGACCGCGGCGGCCATTGATCGGCGACCAATTGGCATGGCTGATCAGAACTGTCCGGCGGTCGATCACCTTGCTGACCGCCGCAACATGCCCCAGCGTCATGTTCTGGTGCGGCTGAAACGCCATCACTGCGCCCACCTGCGGCCGGTTGCCGCGCTGATAGCGGCCTTCTGCCTGATCCCACCAGCTATGGGCATCGCCATATATCTGGATGCCGGAAACTTCGCGGGCAAAAGGCACGCATTGCAGATAAGGCGGCAATTCGCTGCTGCTGAATGAAGCGCTGCGTTCGTTCGATCGCTTGTCAAATCCGATCGACGTTTCGGCGGAGGTTTCCGCAGATGCAGCTGCAGGAACGGCAAATATCGCCGATAGGGCGAGAAACGACAGCGGCAATTTCATGCGGACTGTTTTGCCGTTTTTGGTTAGGATCGTGATGCCGATCATGGTTAACGGATATTAACCATGATCGGCGTGCCGACCGATCAACCTTGCTAATCTGCAACTAAAGGGCCACCTGCCGCGCCATGTTACCGCAAGTCATCATAATCGGCCGCCCCAATGTGGGCAAATCGACCCTGTTCAACCGGCTGGTCGGCAAGAAACTGGCGCTGGTCGACGATCAGCCGGGCGTCACGCGTGACCGCCGTTCAGGCGATGCGGAGATTGCCGGGCTGAAATTCAAGATCGTCGATACGGCCGGTTGGGAAGATGACGATCCCGAAAGCTTGCCCGGCCGGATGCGCAAGCAGACCGAAATCAGCCTGGTAGGTGCCGACGTCGCCCTGATGGTGATCGATGCGCGCGCCGGGATAACCACACTCGACCAGGAAATTGCGCTATGGCTGCGCGGGCAGAAAGTGCCGGTGGTCATGGTTGCCAACAAGGCCGAGGGTAAATCCGCCGAGCCGGGGATTTACGAAAGCTACCAGCTGGGTTTTGGTGATCCGGTACCGATTTCGGCCGAACATGGTGAAGGCATCTCCGACCTGTTCGGCGCATTATGGCCGCTGATCGGCGAAAGTGAAGAACGCATCGCCGCCGAAGAAGCCTTCGAAGCTGCGGAACTGAAGGTAGCCCGCCAGCAAGCACGCGACGCGGCGGAGGCTGCGGGCGAAGAATATATCGAGGAAGAAGCTGTCAAGGGACCGCTGAAGCTCGCCATCGTCGGGCGGCCGAACGCAGGCAAGAGCACATTGATCAACCGTCTGCTGGGCGAGGACCGCCTGCTGACCGGGCCGGAAGCGGGCATTACCCGCGATTCGATCGCGGTCGACTGGAAATGGAACGATCCCAAGACCGGCGATGTCCGCGACATCCGGCTGATCGATACCGCCGGGATGCGCAAGCGCGCCCGCGTGGTCGAAAAGCTGGAAAAGCTCGCGGTGCAGGATGCCAAGCTGGCAATCGATTTTGCCGAAGTGGTGGTGCTGCTGCTGGACGCGACACAGGGCCTCGAACATCAGGATCTGAAAATTGCCAGCCAGGTGCTGGAAGAAGGCCGCGCGCTGATCATCGCGATCAACAAATGGGATGTGGCCGAAGATGCCAGCGGGCTGTTCAACGGCGTGCGCCATGCGCTGGATGAAGGTCTGGCGCAAGTGAAGGGTGTGCCGCTGTTCGCTGTGTCCGCCCGCACCGGCAAGGGCCTGGATGCGATGCTGGCTTCCGCGTTCGAAATTCGCGCGAGTTGGTCAAAACGCGTGCCGACCGCCGCGCTCAACCGCTGGTTCGATGATGCGCTTGATGCCAATCCGCCGCCAGCGCCGGGCGGCAAACGAATCAAACTGCGCTACATCACCCAGGCCGGCACCCGCCCGCCCCGCTTCGTGGTGTTCGGCAATCGGCTCGACATGCTGCCCACCAGCTACGAACGCTACCTGGTGAATGGCATCCGCAAGCACCTTGGCTTTGATGCGGTTCCGGTGCGGGTCACGCTGAAAGGCAACAAGAACCCTTACGATACGAAAAAGAAGTAGGTCGCCAGATACCGGGGCAGGCACCAGAAAAGGCAAGTTTCCTTGCCTTTCCGGTATTCTGGACAGTTGAACTTGCGCCGGCCTATTTTGCTTTGGGAATATCAATCGAGCGCAGCAGATATGTGCCTTTGATGGTGCGGATTTTGTTGTAAAGTTCGCGCACCGTCTTGTTGCTCTGTTCGATATTG
>JAGXGU010000042.1 GCA_024636575.1 Altererythrobacter sp. | reverse complement strand
GCCATACAGCAGCCCCGCCAATATCAGCGGCAACAGAACCCATGCAATCGGCCCATGCGTAATCCCGCGCCGGAACCCGAGATGCTCCACCCCGTCCAGCCAGAAGAAACACGCTGCGTCCACATCGGGCAAATTCGCGCCGATAATCAACGCAGGCATCGCCAGCCCGGTCTTGCGCTTCAGCCCCGCCTGACCCAGCAACGCGCCGGTGAGCGAATGGGTCAGGTTGTCCAATTAGTTGGTTCGCGCAAAGGCGCAAAGGCGCAAAGAATAAGAGGGCGAAGCTGCGGTCATATCTTCACCGGTTGGTAATTGTTGGCCATGCGGTGGATGCCTTCTTTGAACGTTGCCATGCCGAAATTCATCAGCAGACCTAACCGAAGGTCCATCAAGCGCAAATAGGTTAGCAACTGCTTTGCGTGCACGGGTGCGTGACGCTCAGTTGATTTGATTTCGATGAGAAGCTTGTCTTCGACAAGTAGATCGATGCGAAATCCATTCTCAATCACGATCCCATCGTGACGAACCGATACCGACAGTTGCCGATCAACCTTTAATCCATCCCGCCGGAGGCCTTCAAACAAAAGAGTTTCATAGACACTCTCCAGCAGCCCAGGCCCAAGATCGCGGTGAAGATGGAGGCCCTTGTCGACACAGTGCCGCGCCAAATCCTCAAGCTCCATCATCTTCACTTCTTAGCGCCTTTGCGCCTTTGCGCGAAAAATCACTTCCTTCACGCCGGATGGCCCTCAGTCGCTTCCACCGTCCAGGTCTGCCCCTTGGCCAGCAATTTCGCCAGATTGGCTTCCTTGCCTGCGGCGGACTTGGCACGTTCTTCGATCACGGCGCTTTCGAAGGTCGGCTGCGGATCATCATAGAGGACGCCTAGCGCCATCGGGAACGGGCCGAACGGCATTTCCACCAGCATGTGCACGATGGTGCGGTTGGTCTGGTCATGGACCAGCACGCCCGCTGCTTCCCAGTCACCATCGGCCACATCGACGACTTTCAGTTCCAACGCATCAACGTCGAGCGCGATGCCCTTGTCCATGCCCGTCTTGGCATCGCCGAACAGCATGGGTTCGCCATGTTCCAGCCACAGCTGATGATCGCCCGCGCCCTTGGGCACGGCGAACGCCTCGAACACGTCCTTGTTATAGACGATGCAGTTCTGGAAAATCTCGATGAATGCCGCGCCTTGGTGGGCGTGAGCTGCGACCAAAACTTCGGGTAATTTCTTCGATATATCAAACCCGCGCGCCACGAACCGCGCGCCTGAACCCAGCGCAAAGGCGCAGGGGTTGGCCGGGCGGTCATACGAACCGATCGGGGTGGACGGGCTCTTTGTACCGATCCGGCTGGTGGGCGAAGATTGCCCCTTGGTCAGGCCGTAAATCTCGTTGTTGAACAGCATGATCTGCATGTTCACGTTCCGCCGCAGCACATGCATCATGTGGTTGCCGCCGATCGACAGGCCGTCCCCGTCACCGGTCACCAGCCAGATATCGAGATCGGGATTGGCCAGCTTGACCCCCGTCGCCACCGCCGGCGCGCGGCCGTGGATGGTGTGGAAGCCGTAGGTTTCCATGTAATAAGGGAACCGGCTGGAGCAGCCGATGCCGCTGATGAACACGGTGTTCGAAGGGTCCGCGCCAAGCTGAGGCAAGGTGCGCTGCACCGCCTTGAGAATGGCGTAATCGCCGCAACCGGGGCACCAACGAACCTCTTGGTCGGTTTCCCAATCCTTGAGCGTGGTTTCGATTTTGGTCATCTCGTTCATGATTTCACCTCGTCATCCCAGCGAACGCTGGGATCGCTCACCGCGCTGCCGGACCTTGCCGAACCCGATCCCAGCGTTCGCTGGGATGACGGACCAATTATAGCGGTCATCATATCTCGGCCTCCGGGCTGGGCAGCTGGGTATCGTTCACCGCAACTTCGCCGCCTTCATTGCCTTCGACATTATCGAAATATTTCCCGATCGCGGCTTCCAGTTCGGCAATCGCAAAGGGCTGTCCGCTGGTCTTGGTCAGCGGGGTGGCATCCACCAGGAACTGGTCGCGCAGCACGGTTTTGAACTGGCCGGTGTTCATTTCTGGCACCAGCACATTGTCATAGCTATGCAGCAGGGCCCCAAGGTTTTTCGGCAGCGGCCAGATATGGCGCACATGGACATGGCTGACATCCAGCCCCTTGCGGCGCGAATTGTCCACCGCGCGACGGATCGGGCCAAAGGTCGATCCCCAGCCAACCACTACCAGCTTGCCCGAAGTGTCACCCAGCGAGACTTCCTGATCAGGCACATCAACGCCCATCACCTTGTTGACGCGGGCATCGGTCATCGCCTGATGGTTGTCCGGCGCATAATCGATGTGGCCGGTATCGACCTGTTTTTCGATCCCGCCGATACGGTGCATCAAACCGGGTGTACCCGGCTTGATCCACGGACGCGCACCCTTGGTATCGCGTTTATAGGGCAGCAGCGTATCGCCCGCATTTTTCTCAGCCAGGAACTTGGCCGGGAACGGGGTGTAGCTGGCCGGATCGGGCACCATCCACGGTTCGGCGGCGTTGGCGATATAGCCATCGGTCAGCAGCATTACGGGCGTCATATATTTCACCGCGATACGGCATGCCTCGATCGCGCATTCAAACGCATCGCCGGGGCTGCTGCACGATACCACCGGCATCGGCGCATCGCCGTTACGGCCATAGACGGCCTGGTACAGATCGCTCTGTTCGGTCTTGGTCGGCAGGCCGGTGGAGGGGCCGCCGCGCTGGCTGTTGACGATGACCAGCGGCAATTCGGTCATGATCGCAAGGCCCATTGCCTCGGTCTTGAGCGCAATGCCGGGGCCGGAAGAACTGGTGACCCCCAACTGTCCGGCGTAGCTGGCGCCGATGGCGGCGCAGATCGCGGCAATCTCGTCTTCCGCCTGAAACGTGGTGACGCCGAATTCCTTCAGCCGGGCCAGATGATGCAGGATCGCGCTGGCCGGGGTAATCGGATAACCGCCGAAGAACAGCGGCAATTCAGCCAGCTGCGCGCCCGCCACCAGCCCGAGCGAGATTGCCTCCGCACCGGTGATCGTACGGTAAAGCCCCGGCGCACTTTCCACCGGCTGGATATGCAATTGCTTCAGCGGGCCGGACAATTCAGCCGTTTCGCCGTAAGCATGGCCCGCATTCAGCGCCGCGATATTGGCATCGGCAATGTCGGGCTTGGACTTGAATTTCGCTTTCAGCCAATCCTCGATCGGGCCGCGCGGACGGTCGAACATCCACAACGCCAGGCCCAGCGTCCACATATTCTTGGACCGCAACGCATCCTTGTTGCCCAGCCCGTAGGGCTTGACCGCTTCGATGGTCAGTGCGGAAATGTCGAACGCCAGCACATCCCATTTCGCCAGGCTGCCATCATCCAGCGGGCTGACATCATATTTCGCCTTGTCGAGGTTGCGTTTGGAAAACTCGCCCGTATCGATGATCACCAGCCCGCCCGGCTTGAGCGAAGGCAAATTCACCTTCAGCGCGGCGGGGTTCATCGCCACCAGCACATCAGGCGCATCGCCGGCGGTGTTGATCTCCCGACTGCCGAAATTGATCTGGAATGCGGAAACGCCAAACAGCGTCCCCTGCGGCGCGCGGATTTCCGCCGGAAAATCGGGGAAGGTCGCCAGATCATTGCCCGCCAGCGCGGTGGACAGGGTGAACTGCCCGCCGGTCAGCTGCATCCCGTCACCGCTGTCCCCGGCAAAGCGGACGACAACAGCATCGGGCGCCGCGTCTGCGGCTGCTTCAGGGGTATTGGCGGCCAGGGTAGCCATAGAAAATCCTTATGATGCGCTGCTGGATAGCGCTTTTTAAGTTGTGGGTTGGCACCTATTCACACTACCCATCTGTCGCAATGAAGTTTTTCTCCCAGACAGTCAAAATGTCGAGTGAAAAAGCTTTTGCGGCGTCTGATACGCCCGGTAAAATTATACAGGATCGCACCCGAATGACCGATGAACACCGCTATGTCCGCGCAGACGTGAAGGCATTTCTGCAAGGACTGGCCGCAATGGGCGGCCCGGCAATCAGCGAAATGTCGCTGGAACAGGCGCGCGGCAGTTATCTGGCGCTGCATGCGATGGCGGACCGTCCGGCACGCGATCTGGCGGTGATCCGGGATCTGGCCTGCCCCGGCCCGGCGGGCGAAATTCCGCTGCGCCTGTATGATGCGCGGGAAACGCGCGATGCGGGCCCGGTGATCGTGTTCTATCATGGCGGCGGTTATGTGATCGGCGATCTGGACAGCCATCACAACCTTTGCACCGAAATCGCCATGCAGATGGATTTGCCGGTGATCGCAGTGGATTATCGGCGCGCGCCGGAACACCCCTTCCCCGCCCCAGTGGATGATTGCGAAGCAGCGGCGCGGTGGATCGCATCCTCCCCCGATGCCCTGGCACGGCCCGCGACCGGCCTGGTGCTGATGGGGGACAGTGCGGGCGGCAACGCCAGCATCGTGACGGCGCAGGCATTCGCCGAAAACGCTGGCGATGTTCCGGTGGTATTGCAGGTGCCGCTGTTTCCGCTGGCGACCGATATCAATGATTGTCCCAGCATCGATGAATTTGCCGAAGGGTTCATCCTGACCAAGGCGGCGGTGGAGTTTTTCGATGTCGCTTATGCACCCGGACGGGGGGACCGGCGCGCAACCCCGATCCTGGGGAATATTTCCGCCAGCCCGCCCACCGTGCTGGTCACCGCCAGCCTCGATCCGATTCGCGATTCGGGCCGGGCCTATGGCGGCGCTTTGGCCACAGCGGGCGTCGAAATGGTGTTTCTGGAAATGAAGGGTTTGACCCATAGCTTCACCAATTTAAGGCAAGCAATACCCAGTGCGCAGGCCGATCTTGAACGAATCTTCGCGGCAATGCGTTTGATGCTGGAAACGAATTCTGACGGAGCATTCTGAGTGAGTACGGACACGGATCAACCTACTGCATACCGTCCCTGTGTCGGGGTGATGCTGGTCAACGAAGACGGCAAGGCATTCGTCGGCCGCCGGATCGATACCAAGGAAGGTGACTGGTGGCAGATGCCGCAGGGCGGCGTCGACAAGGGCGAAGACCTCGAACTGGCCCTGTGGCGCGAATTGCACGAAGAAACCGGGGTGACGCAGGAATATGCCACACTGATCAAGCGGATGGCGGAAGATATCGCCTATGATCTGCCGGAAGATTTGATGGGCAAATTATGGGGCGGGAAATATCGCGGCCAGATGCAAAGCTGGTTCCTGCTGCGCTTCACCGGCACCAACAGCGATATCAATCTGGATGCCCACAACCCGGCTGAATTCTGCGATTGGAAATGGGTCGACCCGGAAGAACTGCCGAATTTGATCATCCCGTTCAAGAAACGCGTCTATCGCACTGTTCTGGAAGCATTTCGGGAACTGGTCTAAACCTGCCAGTTCTCGCTGACTATCAGTTCTGGCTGACTGGCACATCATCGGGCATCACGGCGCCTGCCGTTTTCACCCGCGGTTCCGGCCCGCGCTGGATGGCCATGGCCAGTTGCTGCGTCGAACTGCAACCTGAACCGCACATCGATTCCAGCTTGGCCAGGTTGAGCCGCGCTTTTTCGACCGCGCCCTTTTCCACTAGAGCCTCGCCCTCACCCGAAATGGCATCGAAATTGCCGGGTTCGCGCTTCAGCGCCTCGCGGTAGTATCGGATTGCCTTGCCCTGCAGCCCCTCGCGGCGCGCAGCCTCTGCCATTTCAACATAAATAACGGTGTGCGCCGGATCAATCGCCAGCGCGGCTTCGAAGGCGTCGATCGCCTTTTGCGGCTCTTGCGCAGTCAGGGCAGCACGCCCTTCCGCGATCAGGATTGCCGCGCGCGGGTCAGGCTGGCGCTCTGCGCCATGGCCGACACTCGCAGTCACTGCGGCCAGCAGGGACAGGGCGGCGGCGGCAGGTGCAAATCGCATGAATAACTCCATTGGTGTAGACGTCAGGCCTGATCTGGAAAGACGGTAAGAATCGATCATAGTAGCTTACGCTAACACGGCGAAGATAGACTCGCGATGAAAAATCCGTCTGTACCATCATGGAACGGTGTCAGGCGCGTTCCCTGGCTGCGAATACGCCCGATAGGCAAATCCAGCGGATCGGCGGTCCAGCCGGGATGGGTGGCCATGAAGGATTGCACCCGCCCGCGGCCTTCTTCGTCCAGCAGGGAACAGGTGATGTAAACTATACGCCCGCCCGGCTTGACCAGTTTGGCAGCAAGTTCAAGCAGATAGGACTGGACGTTGGCATACCGTGCGAGCTGACGGTCATCCAGCCGCCAGCGCGCTTCGGGGTTGCGGCGCCACGTGCCGGTGCCCGAACAGGGGGCGTCGACCAGTACCGCGTCCACTCCGCCATCTTCCGCCATGGCCGGCCATGCGCGGATCATGTCCAGTTCCTTGCCGGGATTTATCAGCAGGCTTTCGATGATCCCTGCCCCCGCCCCTTCCGCGCGAGGGCGCAGGCGGGACAATCGCCCGCGATCGGTGTCGGTAGCGAGCAATTTGCCCTGGTTTTCCATCGCTGCTGCCAGGGCCAGCGTCTTGCCGCCCGCCCT
>JAGXGU010000041.1 GCA_024636575.1 Altererythrobacter sp. | reverse complement strand
GGTTCACGAAAATCGCCTCGGTCATCACCAGCACGCGGGTTTTCGCGGATTGCCTGGTGTCGAGTCGGGTAAGGTAGCCGATTGTCTCGCCCGGTTTTTCGCCCAGCGTTTCCGCCATCCGCTCCGCCGCCGCGCGGGCCGCTACCCGGCGCGGACTGAGCAGGATTATTGTGCCGCTACACCACGACTGATTCAGTAGCGCAGGGGCAACCGCAGTGGTCTTGCCCGCGCCGGGCGGGGCAACCAGCACCGCCGCACCGTGGCTGGCAAGCGCGTCCAGCACATCGGGCAAAACGGCGTGGATTGGTAGCGAATCCATTATCCCACACTTCCCGTCCAGCCTCGAAAGCGCGGGCTCAATACCCCCGGGCGACGGCGAATTCTGCCGCCTCGGCCATGGCGGCGCGGGCCTTGCCATCGGGGAAGATCGACAGCGAACCTATCGCGCGGTTGGCGAAATGCCGCGCGCGGTCGCGGGTGGCCTCGACTGCGTCATACTTGCGGATCAGCTCCACCGCTTCGGCCAAATCGTCCTGACCGGTCCGGCGGCCGGAAATGGCATCCTTCCAGAACTTGCGTTCGCTTTCGGTGCCGCGGGCATAGGCGAAGATTACCGGCAGCGTCATCTTTCCCTCGCGGAAATCGTCGCCCTGATCCTTGCCCATTTCGGCGGCATCGGAATCGTAATCGATCGCATCGTCGACCAGTTGGAACGCGACGCCCAGATTGCGGCCGTAATCGTCAAGCGCCTGTTCCTGCCGCTCGTCACATTCGGCCACCACGGCGGATATCCGGCTGGCGGCGGCGAACAGGGCCGCGGTCTTGGCGCCGATGATCTTGAGATAGCGTTCTTCGCTGGTTTCGATCTGGCGCTGCGCGGTCAGCTGGTCAACCTCGCCCTCGGCAATGATTGCGCTGGCGCTGCTGAGTATCTTGAGGACTTTCAGGCTGCCATCCTCGACCATCAGTTCGAACGCGCGGCTGAACAGGAAATCCCCGACCAGCACGGTGGCGGGATTGCCGAAAATGATGTTCGCCGCCGCCTTGCCGCGCCGCAGGTCGGACCCGTCCACCACATCATCATGCAGCAGGGTGGCGGTGTGGATGAATTCGACCGAAGCGGCCAGTTTGTAATGCCGGTCACCCTGATAGCCGACCAATTGCGCGCCCGCGAGCGTGAGCATCGGGCGCAGCCTTTTGCCGCCGCCCGAAATCAGATGCCCCGCCAATGCCGGAATCAGTGGAATTTCGCTCTGCATCCGGTCCAGGATCACGGCGTTCACCGCGTTCATGCCCGGCGCGGTCAGCCCCAGCATCGGATCGAGCGTGGGATTTTCGGATGTGCTACCGCCTGGCTGCTTGCGCGGAAGAGGCACGATTTCTGCGGTCATAATCGGTGTGCAATCATAGTGCAGATCGACATGGGGACGGTAAACTCGCTTGGCAAGCTTGGATTCCGCGCATTGACCGTGATAAGCGGGCACCGATGAGTGAAATCAACCCGCCTGCAGCCGCAAACCCGGCACCTGAAACGCCCGATCCGCAGCTCGCCAGCTTTCGGCGCAGTATCGACAATATCGATGCCGCGCTGATCCATATGCTGGCGGAACGGTTCCGCATCACGAAAGCGGTGGGCGAATACAAGGCACAGACCGACCTTCCCGCGTCCGATCCTGGGCGCGAGGAACGCCAGATTGCCCGGTTGCGGATGAAAGCGGAAGAAGCCCAGCTCGACCCGGAATTTTCCGAGAAGTTCCTGCGTTTCATCATCGACGAAGTAATCCGTCACCACCAGAAAGTGCGCCGGGACTGACCACTGCGTTCGTTCAAACTTGAGCAAGCGGGGCCACAGTGCCCGAAAACCTTCATAAACGAGAATCGAGTGTATGCCCGGCGCTGGGCGACCGGGGTTCATAGCTGACCTGGTCGCGGATTACCTGGCGATCAGATGACATTTAGCCGGCAAAGACCCGCAATTCAGCCAGCGCGCGGCAGGATCAGCTTGACCAGCAGGCCGCCCAGATCCTCGCTTTCGTCCAGCTCCACGCCGCCGCCGTAAATCTCCGCCACATCGCGCACGATGGCAAGGCCAAGACCTGTGCCCGGCTTGCCGGTATCAAGCCGCGCACCGCGATCGAAAATCTGGGTGCGTTCCTCTGCCGGAATACCCATTCCGTCGTCCTCCACCCAGATCACGCATTTCGGATCCCGGGGTTCGGCATCCACGGTAAGAAACACGCTTCCGCCGCCGTATTTCGCGGCATTTTCGATCAGATTGCCGAGGATTTCATCCAGATCCTGTCGCTCGATCGCAACCTTGGCTTCGCGGTTGCCGTCCAGGTCGAACCGACCATCTGGATAAAGCCGCTCGACCGCGCGGCGCACAGCCTCCGCGCTTTCCCACACTGGCGTTTGTGCATGGCCGACAGCACGCCGCCCGACCGCGCGGGCGCGCGCCAGATGGTGATCGACATGACGGCGCATGGTGGTTGCTTCGCGGATCACCGTATCGGGCAAATCGGCAGCCTTGGCGGTGGCCGCATTGTTGATCACCGTCAGCGGGGTTTTCAGGGCATGGGCCAGATTGCCCGCATGGGTGCGCGCTTCCTCTGCCTGTTTTTGGGAATGGGCCAGCAGCGCATTCAACTCCTCGACCAACGGCTGGACTTCCAGCGGAAGGGGATCGGTAACCCGGTTCAGGCCCGTCGTACGGATGGACTGGATTGCTTCCTTCACTCGGCGCAGCGGACGCAGGCCGTAATAGCTTTGCAGCATCGCCATCACGAACAGCCCAAGGCCGAGGATGGCGAAACTATAGGCAAGGATCGAGCGAATCCGGCTGATCTGGAAATCCAGTTCCTCCCGCGCGGATGCCACCGCGAAGGTCCACTTCGTATCGCTATCAGGCAGGATAACCGTGCGTTCGACAATCCGGATCGGCTCGTCGGCGAATTGAAAACTGTCGTAGAAATGCGGATCGTCATCATTATGCGACGGGCCCAGTTGCAAAGTCCGGTCCCACAATGATTGGGATGGCTTGGTCTCCAGTGAATAGGACCCGAAACCTTCGCGTCCCTCCGCACTGATCTGCCAGTAGAGCCCGCTGCCCGGTTCGAGAAAGCGCGGTTCGCCGATGGGGCGATTGAAGAACACTTCTTCATCCGGCCCGATTTCCGACACCACGATCATGGTGTTGAGCAAGTAGCCCAATTGCGCGTCGAAATTATCCTCCACCAGATTGGTCAGTGTCCGGTCCAGCGCCCAGCCGCCGCCCAGCAGCAGCACACTGATCCAGCCCGCTGCAATCATCATCATCCGGCGCGACAGGCTGCCGGTATGCGGCGCGGCCAATGCCACGCTTGGTTCGATACGCGGGCTGGTGTCGGTACGCGGATTATCGCCTTGGCTGTGTTCTGCGCCCATCAGCAAACCGGATTCAGGAAGCGCGCGGCTGATCGGCCGGATCGTCCAGGCTATAGCCAAGCCCGCGGATCGTGGTGATGACTTCTGCGCCCAGTTTCTTGCGGATGCGGGTAACGAAAACCTCGATCGTGTTGGAATCCCGGTCGAAATCCTGATCGTAAATATGTTCGATCAATTCAGTCCGGCTGACGACCTTGCCCTTGTGATGCATCAGATAGCTGAGCAATTTGTATTCCTGCGCCGTCAGCTTCACCGGTTCGCCGGCCAGCGTAACCCGGCCGGAACGGGTATCCAGGCGGACATCGCCCGCCATCAATTCAGAGGAGGTATTGCCCGACGCACGGCGGATCAATGCGCGCAACCGAGCGATCAATTCTTCGGTCTGGAACGGCTTTGCCAGGTAATCATCTGCCCCGGCATCCAGCCCGGCGACCTTGTCCGACCAGCTGTCACGCGCGGTCAGTACCAGGACAGGGAATGTCCGGCCTTCCTTGCGCCACATGCCCAGCACGGTCAGCCCGTCGATTTCAGGCAGGCCAAGGTCGAGGATCACGGCATCGTAATCCTCCGTACTGCCCATGTAATGCCCATCTTCGCCGTCGGTGGATAAATCCACCGCATAGCCGGTCTGTTCTAGAGTAGATTTCAATTGCAGGCCGAGGGTAGGTTCATCCTCGACAATCAGGATCCGCATGCTGACCAATTCCCCTATTAATTTGCGCCAATATTTATAGCGCCCAATCGCTTCAGAGCTAAGTGGGCTTTTGTGAGAAACAGGTCAACTCATGCGGCTGTTGATGATCTGGGGCGTTGCGCGCCTTATCGGCTGCGCTGGAGGATACGGCCGGAACGCGCATCGACATCAACAAAGGTTACCCGGCCATCCCTGATGAATTTCAGGCGATAGGCCATCGCTGTCGAATCATATGCGGGGCCGAGATATTCATGCCCCTGAGATTTCAGCGGCGTAACCACCCTGCGTTCGATTTCGCGCAGGGGCAGCACGTTGCCGGCCTTCATTTCCTTGCGCGCTTCGCCCTGGTCGCTGCGTGACTGCGCAATTGCGACCGGCCCCGAAAGGCCGGTCGCCATTACGATTGCGGCAAATGTCGCGGCAAACAGGTGTTTGGGTTGCTTGTTCATGATGCCTGTCTGTCTAAGTCTGGACCATTGAACAAGATGTGAATGCTCAAAAACACCCCGGTTCACGATTCCCCAGTCTTAAATGCCGGACCGAATATTTGAATACCTTAGCGGGTCATTTCATATTTGACCGTCACAGAGACTGCCGTTCCGACAAGTCCGGGTTCGACCGGTGTAGCTTTGTTCGAAGATTCCGCCATCGCGCGCTGCACCATAGGCATTGGCTGGTCGCCGCTGATGCTCTCGCTCACCTCCAGCAGGCGAAGGCCGGTATAACCCGCCCAGGTTGCATATTCCATCGCCTGCGCCTTGGCCCGCGCCATGGCACCCTTGCGTGCCTGGGCCTTCACGGCTGTATCATCGTCGATCGAGAATTGCGGTCCGCCAAGATCGGTAGCGCCTGCCGCCACCAGCGAATCCAGCACCTTGCCCGTATCCGCCACTTTACGCAGGATCACACTAACCCGGTTTGACGCGGTATAACCCCGGAAAACCTGCCGCTGGGATGACTGGTCGTAATCATACCGTGCGCCAAGGTTGATCCCGGTGGTCTGGATATCGCGATCGGCAATGCCCAGCGATTTGATACGTTTGATGACCGCATCCATCTCCTGCGCATTCTGGCGCAT
>JAGXGU010000040.1 GCA_024636575.1 Altererythrobacter sp. | reverse complement strand
GGTTGCATCGACCATCGCCGCTCAGGGCCTGTCGATTGACCGGCTGGTGCATCCGGTGGTCCCGGTCGAACGATCCGATAGTGGCGCATTGCTGGCGATCCCGGCAGGCAAGAGCAGCAAGTCCGTGCAGGAATCGATGATTTATATCGAAACCGCGCGGATCGACGCACGCCAGCGGCGCGACCTGAAACAGGCACTCCGCGTCACGCTGGGCGATGTCCGCGCGGCGGTGAACGACTGGCAGAAATTGCGCGATGCAATGTGCGCCGACGCCGACGTGCTGGATGATGGCAAGGGCGGCAGCGAAGGCGCGGCATTGCTGCGCTGGCTTGACGATGGAATGCTGACCCAGCTTGGTCACCTGACCCGCACCCGCGATGGAACAATGTCCGAATTGCTCGGCATTTGCCGCCGCAGCGCGAAGCACATCCTGGCCGAAGCATCTTATGACCGGGCCTTTGCCTGGTTTGATCGGGCCCTGACCAGCAAGGCCAAGGCGGAACGGCTGAACGCACCGCTGATCATCAAGGCCAATCTGCTGTCGCAGGTCCACCGCCGCGTCCCGCTCGACCTGTTTATCGTGCCTGTGGTCATGGATGGTCCGGGAACAAAGGGCAGGAAAGTGACTGCCCTGTCGGTCCACACCGGCGTATGGACCAGCGCCGCACTGGCCGCGCCGCCCAGCCACGTGCCGCGGCTGCGCACCCAACTGGCCGAACTGATCGACAAATTCAACTTCGACAACAAAGGCCATGCGGGCAAGGCACTGGTGCACGCGCTGACCGCGCTGCCGCACGATTTGATGATCAGTTTCCCCAAGGCCGATATCGAACGGGTGGCGACCACCATGATGAGCCTGGTCGACCGGCCCCGCCCCCGCCTCGCGATGGTGCAGGCGGCTTTATCCCGCCATTTGTTCGCCTTCGTCTGGTTGCCGCGTGACATGCTGTCGACGCAGGTGCGGATGCAGATCCAGAACCTGCTGGAAACCGGCGCCAATGCCGAATTGCTGGATTGGAGCCTTCAGGTCGAAGGCGGCAATCTGGCCATGCTGCGCTTCGTCCTCGATATTCGCGGCGGGCAAGCGGTGGAAAGCGAAAGCGCGCTGGAAACCGCCCTGCAAACCATGCTGCGCGGCTGGGCAGAAGCGGTCGAAGGCGAATTGGCACAACATCTCGAAGCGGGCCGCGCCGCTGCCATCGCCACGCGTTTCGCCGAAGCATTCCCGGTATCATACCGTAGCGAATATGGCGCGGCGGAGGCGGCGCGCGACATCATGCGCATGCGTCATCTGACTGCGGCCGATGCCGCCGCGCTGGCGGCCACTTCCAATCAGCGCGACGCCCGGCTTTACCATCTGGAAGGCGATCCGGAAGGACAGCTGCGCCTGAAAATTTACGAAAGCGGCGGCACCTTGCCCCTGTCGGATTCGGTCCCGGCGCTGGAAAATTTCGGCTTTCGCATTCTGGCAGAGACACCCACCGTTCTGGGCACCGTGCTGGGCGAAGTCGTGATGGGGGCGATCCATGATTTCACGCTGGAACTGCCCGCAGGCGACAGCGCGGCGGGATTGCTCGAACGATCCGGCGCGATCGAGGAAGCGATTGTCGCGGTGCTGAATGGCGGGGCGGAAGACGATCCATTCAACCGCCTGGTAATCACCGCTGGCCTGTCCGCGCAGGAAGCTGACTGGCTGCGCGCCTTCTATCGATATTTGCGCCAGGCAGGAATGGGTTTCACCATCTATACCGTGGTCGATGCGCTGCAACGCGCGCCGGCCGTCACCGCCGCATTGATTGCACGCTTTACCGCGATGCACGATCCGGCATTCGACACAGACCGCCAGGCGGCCGCGAAGAAAGCCGAAAGCGCCATTCGGCAGGGTCTGGCGCAAGTGGCCGCGATCAATGACGACCGGCTGCTGCGGCTGTACAATGCGCTGATCGGGGCGATCCTGCGGACCAACGCATTTGCCGGCCCATCGGCCGAAGCGCTGGCATTCAAAATTGATTCCAAGCTGGTGCCGGGCCTGCCCAAGCCCGTGCCCTGGCGCGAGATTTTCGTCTATTCCCGCCGGGTCGAAGGCATCCATCTGCGCGCCGGCCCCGTGGCGCGCGGCGGGCTGCGCTGGTCCGACCGGCGGGACGATTTCCGCACCGAAATCCTCGGGCTGATGAAAGCCCAGCGGGTCAAGAATGCTGTGATCGTGCCGACCGGCGCGAAGGGCGGCTTTTATCCCAAGCTGCTGCCGTCCCCAGCGGCAGACCGCGAGGCGTGGGCCGCCGAGGGCAAGGCAAGCTATCAGATTTTCATCCGCACGCTGCTGTCGATCACCGACAATATCGTGAATGACAAGGTAGTCCATCCCGCCGGCGTAGTGATCCGTGACGGGGACGATCCCTATTTCGTGGTTGCCGCGGACAAGGGCACCGCCACATTCTCCGACATCGCCAACGGCATCGCGGAATCGCGCAATTTCTGGCTCGACGATGCTTTCGCGAGCGGCGGTTCGAACGGATATGACCATAAGGCAATGGGAATCACCGCGCGGGGCGCATGGGTTTCCGTCCAGCGCCATTTCCGCGAAATGGGCGTCGATGTGCAAAGCGACCCTGTCCGCGTGGTCGGCTGCGGCGACATGTCGGGCGATGTGTTCGGCAACGGGATGCTGCTGTCCAGATCGATCAGGCTGGTGGCCGCTTTCGACCACCGCCATATTTTCATCGATCCCGATCCGGACGCAGCAGCAAGCTGGAAAGAACGCGCCCGGATGTTCACTTTGCCGCGTTCCAGCTGGGAAGATTACGACGCGGCGCTGATTTCCAAGGGCGGCGGCGTGTTCAGCCGGTCCCTGAAACAAATCCCCTTGTCACCTCAGGCGCGCAAGGCGCTGGGTATCGATGCCAAATCGATTGAACCCGAAGCGCTGATCTCGAAGATCCTCACCGCTCCGGTTGATCTCATCTGGTTCGGCGGGATCGGCACCTACATCAAGAGCTCTGCAGAAAACAACATCGCGGTCGGCGATCCGGCGAATGACAGTCTGCGGGTCGATGCCGGTATGGTTCGCGCCAAGGTGATCGGCGAAGGGGCCAATCTGGGCATCACCCAGGCGGGACGAATCGAATTTTCACTCCTCGGCGGGCGGTGCAACACTGATTTCATCGACAATTCCGCCGGGGTCGATTGTTCGGACCACGAGGTGAATATCAAGATCGCGCTGGCTGCGGCCAAGCGCAGCGGCAAATTGTCTGAGAAGAAGCGCATCACCCTGCTGGCATCGATGACCGATGAAGTCGGGGCGATGGTGCTGGAGGATAACCGGCTACAGGCCCTGACCCTGTCGATCGCGGAAACCGGCGGCGCGAAGGCCACGGCATCACAGATACGCCTGATCGAAACGCTGGAGGAAAAGGGCGATCTTGACCGCCGGACCGAAGGACTTGCCGATGGGGCATCGCTCGCCCGCCGTGCCGCCGACGGGATCGGCCTGACCCGGCCCGAACTGGCAGTGCTGCTGTCATCCACCAAGCTGCTGCTTCAGGAAGCAATTGAAAAAAGCGCTCTGCCCGACGATCCGGCAATGGAAGATGTCCTGCTCGCCTATTTCCCTGCGCCCATGCGCAAGACCTTCAAGGCGGAGATACTGGGCCACGCGTTGCGGCGGGAAATTATCGCCACCGTGCTGGCCAACAAGTTGATCAACTGCCTCGGCTTGGTGCACCCCTTCGAACTGGCCGAGGAAGAAAGTGCGCAACTGGCCCAGGTCGCCAGCGCGTTTTTTGCTGCGGTCGAATTGTTCGATATCGATGCCCTGTGGGCACAGCTCGATACCGCCGATATGCCCGAGGCCGCACGCCTGATGCTGTTCGAACGAACCGCGTCTGCCGTACGCGGGCAAATGGCCGACCTGCTGCGCCGCAACGGCAGCACTGCCCGGCCATCGCAAGTAGTTGCGGAATTGGCACCAGGTGTGCGTCAATTGTCCGATGCGAAGGACAGCCTGCTGGCCGCCGAGGCGCGCCACCAATCGGCCAAGCTGCGGGCCAGTTTCGTTGCCGCCGGAACCCCTGAAAAACTCGCCGCGCAGGTCGCGCATCTGTACGATATCGATGGCACGGTCGGGCTGGCCAGCCTGTCGCTCGACGCCGAAATCGGCGCGTCCGAACTGACCAGGGCATTTACCGATCTGGGCGCGATGTTGGGCCTGGATTGGGCGCAGGGCACCGCTGCGCTGATGGAACCGTCTGATGTGTGGGAGCGGCTGCTGGTGGCCGGCCTGGCGCGTGATTTCCAGCAGATGCGGCTGGAATTCCTGCGCCGCTTGTCACGCCGGAAAAATGCCAAATCCGACCCGGTAGGCGCCGTTGCCGCCTGGGCTGCGGAAAATGCCGCCGCCATCCGCCAGTTCCGCGCGATGATCGGGCGGGCACAGGCACAAAGCCCGGTGGCTCCTGCCGTTTTAGCACAAATCGCCAGTCAGGCGCGAAACGTTCTGGGGCGTTAACCATCTGATTTTGCATGGTTAGTTTATGACCGGACTGCCTGCGCACGTGCTATGCCCTTGACCCGGCGGACGTTTGCGACAAACCACGGCGGCATGGATCATGCAGATGTAATTATCGTTGGAACGGGGCATGGCGGCGCACAGGCGGCCATTGCCCTGCGCCAGAACGGCTTCGACGGGTCGATCATTTTGCTGGGCCGGGAAAAGGACCCGCCTTACGAACGCCCGCCCTTGTCGAAAGAATATCTGTCGGGTGAAAAGCCGTTCGAGCGCATCCAGATCCGCCCGACACAGTTCTGGGCGGAAAAAGACATCGATCTGCGGCCCGGCTGCAATGTCACTGCCGTCGATTGGATGGACCACACGCTGACCTTGTCGGATGATAGAAGGTTGACCTATCGCAAGCTGATCTGGGCCGCAGGCGGCGATCCGCGGCGGCTATCGTGTCCGGGCTCCGATCTGGACGGGGTGCATTCCGTGCGGGGCCGCGCCGATGTGGACCGGATGAGCGCCGAACTGGCGGGCGGTTCCAAACAGGTGGTGGTGATCGGCGGCGGCTATATCGGGCTGGAAGCTGCGGCGGTCCTGCGCAAGTTGGGCCATAATGTTATTTTGCTGGAGGCATTGCCCCGCGTGCTGGCCCGCGTTGCCGGACAGGAATTATCCGATTTCTACCAGGCCGAACATCGGGCCCACGGGGTCGATTTGCGGCTGGAAGCCATGGTCGAACGGCTGGAAGGAGATGGCACGCATGTTACCGGCGTCAGGCTGGCTACGGGCGAAGTCATCCCGGCGGATCTGGTGGTGGTCGGCATCGGCATCGTGCCTTCCATCGGCCCGTTGATTGCCGCGGGTGCGGCTGGCGGAAACGGCGTGGATGTGGACGAATATTGCCGCACCACGCTGGACGATATCTATGCCATCGGGGATTGCGCCGCACACGCCAATCCCTATGCCGACAACGCCGTGATCCGCCTGGAATCGGTCCAGAACGCGCATGACATGGCCGCCACGGCGGCGCGCGCGATCTGCGGGGACAAGCAGCCCTATCATGCCTTCCCGTGGTTCTGGTCGAACCAGTATGACCTCAAATTACAGACTGCGGGCCTGTCGATGGATTATGACCAGACGGTGCTGCGCGGCGATCCGGCAAGCCGCAAATTCTCGGTAATCTACCTCAAGGAAGGCCGCGTGATCGCGCTCGACTGCGTTAATTCGGTCAAGGATTATGTCCAGGGCCGCAAATTGATCGAGGCCCGGCTATCTGCCGACCCCGAAGTGCTGGCGGATACCGAAACCCCGCTCAAGGAATTGCTGTAGGTTCCAGCCGGGCCAGCGCCCAGCGCGCCGCCTCTGCCACCACATCATCCGGGTCATCGGCCAAATTCCGTACCTGCGGTGCCAGCGCAGAATCGCCGCAATTGCCAGCCGCGATCAGGCAATTGCGCACGAAGCGGTCACGCCCAATCCGCTTGATGGGCGATCCGGAGAATAACTGGCGGAAGCCCGCATCATCCAGCGTCAGCAAATCCGCCAGGTCAGGCGCGGTCAATTCGGCGCGGGGCAGGAACGCCTTGTTGCGCGCTGCCGCATCGGCAAATTTATTCCATGGGCACACCGCCAGGCAATCGTCGCAGCCATAAATCCGGTTGCCCATGGCTGCACGAAATTCTTCCGGAATCGGCCCCTTGTGTTCGATGGTGAGGTAGGAAATGCATCGCCGCGCATCCAGTCGGTAGGGCGCAGGGAAAGCATCGGTCGGGCAGGCATCGTGGCATGCGGTGCAGCTGCCGCATTGGTCCCCATGCGGCGCATCGGGCGCGAACGGCACCGTACAATAGATCGCGCCGAGGAACAGCCAGCTGCCATGGGCGGCGCTGACCAGATTGGTGTGTTTGCCCTGCCAGCCCAGCCCGGCCGCCTGCCCAAGCGGCTTTTCCATCACCGGGGCCGTATCGACAAAGACCTTCAATTGCGGCTCCGGCAAGCCCCGCTTGCGGCATTCGGCGACCAGCCAGCGGGCCAGCGCCTTCATCGCCTTCTTCACCGTATCGTGATAATCGCCGCCTTGCGCATAGGTTGAAATTCGCGCCACCCGGGGCGTTTCCTCCAGCGCCAGCGGATCGATCGACGGGGCGTAGCTCATGCCCAAAGCGATCACACTGGCGGCGTCCGGCCACATGCTTTGCGGCCCCTGGCGGACTGCGGCGCGATCCTCCATCCAACCCATCGAACCGTGATAGCCGGCTTCCAGCCATTCGCGCAGGCGCGTAGCCTGCAGCGGGTTGTCCTCTGCAGGCGCAAAGCCGATCGCGGCAAAACCAAGCCGTTTTGCTTCATCCGTCAAAGCGGCTTTCAAGCCGTCCAGGACATCAGCGTTAACCATTCTTGGGGTTGCTCCCGTTCACGCCCGCGGGTTACTCGGCCAGCATGGACATGATGCTAAGCGAAGCCGCCGCCACAGGCAATCCCGTTGCCAACCCCGATGCCAACCGAGGGGCCAACGCCGTTCGCCCCCTGGCGATCGAGGCCCGCGGACTGGTCAAACGGTTCGAGGGGACCACTGCTGTGGACGGGGTCGATCTGGCGGTGCCGGAAGGTGCGATCTACGGGATTCTCGGCCCCAATGGCGCGGGCAAGACCACCACGCTGCGAATGCTGCTGGGGATTATCGACCCGGACGAGGGTGTCCGGCGGGTATTCGGGCATGACCGGCCGCATGATATTGCGCGGATGATCGGCTATCTGCCCGAAGAACGCGGCCTGTATCCCTCGATGAAGGCCTATGAAGCTATCGCTTTTCTGGGCGCCTTGCGCGGCTTGCCACTGGCAGAGGGCAAGCGGCGCGGACGCGAATTGCTGGAACGGCACGATCTGGGCCATGCCGCAGACCGCCAGATCCGCCAATTGTCCAAGGGCATGGCGCAGACGGTCCAATTGCTCGGCACGCTGGTGCACAAACCGCGCCTGGTGGTGCTGGACGAACCGTTTTCCGGCCTCGACGCGATCAACCAGGGCAAGCTGGAAGTGATGATTCGCGAACTTGCAGCCGAAGGCACAACGGTGATTTTTTCCACCCATGTCATCGCCCATGCAGAGCGCTTGTGCGAAGGCGTGGCGATCATCGCCGGGGGCAAGGTGCCCTATGCCGGATCGGTGGATGAAGCGCGCGACCATATTCCGGCCCAGGTCCGGCTGGAAACCCGCGCGCGCGAGGGCCGCTGGCGCGATGCACTGCCGCAGGACGCGCGGTGCGAAGGGGATTACTGGATGTTTTCACTGCCCGAAAGCGGGATCGAGCCCCTGCTGCGCGCCCTGATCGAGGGCGAGGCAGGGATCCTGTCGCTATCGATCGAGCGCGCCGGATTGCACGATGCCTTCGTCCATATCGCGGGCGCAGCGGCGGCGCGCGCGCTGAGTGAACAATCCGCTGTGGAGGCCGCCCGATGAACCAGTTCGAAAACCACACTTCGCACCGGAAATCCCGCCTCAGCATATGGAGCGCAGCCTATGTGATTGCACGGCGCGATTTCCAGGCGATCCTGTTCAGCCGCGCGTTCCTGTTCTTCCTGCTCGGGCCCGTTTTCCTGATTGGAGTCGCGGCCCTGTCCAGCGGAGTTGGCGGCCAGATCGCGAGCGATGCTGCCGATCCTGAAATCGGCATCGCGATGAACGTGCCGGACACCACTGCGATGCTGGCCGCACATGGCGCGCTGGCAGGACAATTGGGCCCATCCCTGCCGCCAATGGTAGCGGTGGACATCGGGCCGCAGGCAGATGCGGCGCAGCGGATTCTGGAGGAGCGGCGCGGAAATTATACTGCAATCGTTACCGGCACACCGGCAGCCCCGGTGATGACCGGGACCGAAGGTCAGCTGACCCGGCTCAGCGGCAGAGTGGCTCTGGTTGCCGCTGCCGCAAATGGCCGTGCGCCGAGCGAATTTCCGGAAATAACCCGCCAGACAGTCGCCACCAGCGGCGCGGCGGAAAAAACCAGCCGTGTTGCCACCGCGCAGGTCAGCCAGATGCTGCTGTTTTTCCTGACCATGTTGCTGGCCGGGATGGTGCTGTCCAATCTGGTGGAGGAGAAGGGCAACAAGATCATCGAAGTCCTGGCCGCGGCGATACCGATGGATGCGGTGTTTCTGGGCAAATTATTCGCCATGCTGGGGGTGTCGATGGTCGGCATTCTGGTGTGGGGATCTGTGGTCGGCATGTTCCTCTTGCTGACGGGGGGCGGTCTGGGCGCATTGCCGCCGCCGGCAGTTGGCTGGCCGCTGTTCCTGATCCTGGGCGTGATCTATTTCGCGATGGGTTATCTGCTGCTCGGGTCGATCTTCCTGGCAATCGGATCGATGGCGGCAACCGTGCGCGAAGTGCAGACGCTGTCCATGCCGGTGACCATGCTGCAATTGCTGGTGTTCTTCTTCGCCAGTTACGCCATGGCCAGGCCAGGTTCCCCGCTGGAACTGGCGGCGGTAATCTTCCCGCTATCCTCGCCCTTTGCCATGCTGGCCCGCGCCGCGCAGATCGAAGATCTGTGGCCCCATGCACTGGCTTTGCTGTGGCAGGCATTTGCGGTGGCGGTGTTCATCAAGGCCGGGGCGACCCTGTTCCGCAAGCGGGTGATGAAATCGGGCCCTCAAGGTGCCGTCAGGAAACGGCGGTTCTGGCAGCGCGCAGCCCCGGCACGCTCCCCGGCACGCTGAAGTGTCCGGCATGCCGCAAGAATTTGTCGCCCCGGCGCAAGGATAAGTCGCAAATCGCTACTTACTATTGACATCAGGGTAAGTAAGCGCAGGATACCATTATGCGATTGTCGGCCGGGTAAGGCTGCGACGCGAGGAGAGAGACGATGGCGACCAAACCGGCAGATACACCAGACGTGCAGGGCGCGGCCGCGCCTGTTTACCGCACCAGCCCGACTGCGGTTGAGGCTTTGGACGCGCATTTAAAGGACCACCCGGAAGATCTGCCGGTTCATACGCAGGAATGGGACGTCAGCCGCAGTGACATCTATGTCGAGGACCGCTGGCAGCCGATCTTTGCGGAAATGCGCAGCAAGGACCCGATCAACAAGGTGACCGGCAGCCCGTATGGCGATTACTGGAATGTCACCAGCCACAAGGCCATCCAGCATGTCGAGGCGCTGCCAGAAATATTCAGTTCCTCATGGAAAAATGGCGGGATCACCATCCTCGACCGGCATGACGACACGGTTGAGGACCAGCGGTTCGAACTGCCGATGTTCATTGCGATGGATCGGCCCGAACATACCGGCCAGCGGCGCACGGTAGCGCCCGCCTTCACCCCTGCGGAAATGACCCGCCTGGCGGATGATTTGCGCGCCCGCACGGGCGAGGTGCTGGACAGCCTGCCTTACGGCGAAACTTTCGACTGGGTGGAAAAAGTGTCCATCGAACTGACTACCCAGATGTTGGCGATACTGTTCGATTTCCCGTGGAAGGACCGCCACCTGCTCAGCTTCTGGTCCGATTGGGCTGGCGATACCGAAGTGGCCCTGATCCCCGGCCTGGACGAGATGCGCCATACCATCCTGATGGAAATGGCCGCCTATTTCACCCAGCTATGGCAGGAACGCGCGAATGCCGGAGAAGCGCCAGACCTGATTTCGCGGATGATCCATTCCGAAGCCATGAACGCCATGAGCCCGCAGGAATATATGGGCAATCTGGTGCTGCTGATCGTGGGCGGGAACGATACCACCCGCAACACCATGTCCGGCATCGTGCATGCGATGGACGCATTCCCGGATCAGCGCGCCCTGTTCGAAAGCGATCCGTCGGTGATCCCCAATGCGGTGCAGGAATGTATCCGTTACCAAACCCCGCTGGCGCATATGCGGCGCACCGCAACCGAAGATACCGATCTGTTCGGACATCAGGTGAAGGCGGGCGAGAAACTGGTGCTGTGGTATCTTTCGGCCAACCGCGACGAGACCGTGTTCGACAATCCGGACACGCTCGATTTCACCCGCGAAAATGCCCGCCGCCATCTGGCGTTCGGGTACGGCATCCACCGCTGCGTCGGCGCGCGGCTGGCAGAATTGCAATTGCGCATACTGCTGGAAGAAATGCATGCGCGGCGGATGCGGGTGAAAGTGGTCGGCAAGGTGGAGCGGGTACGGGCCAATTTCGTCCACGGGTTCCGCAAACTGGAAGTCCAGCTGGAGAAGTTCTAGGCATTTCCCAGCCGCGCCATATGAAACCTTTCGGCCGTATTTAGCGTATCTGTTGATGAATAAGGCGCGCTGAAGGAACCGAATGATGAACCACGCTGACATACCAAGCCGCCGGCATTTCCTCTGCCTGCTGGGCACGGCGGCGTCCGGCCTGGTCCTGGCCAGCTGCGGTTCCAACCCGGCGCAGGCGCGCAATTTCCCCAAGGCACTGAGCAATGCCGAGTGGCGCAGGAAACTGACCGAAAGTGAATATTACATTTTGCGGCAGGCAGGGACCGAACGGCCCTATTCCTCACCCCTGGACAAGGAAAAGCGCCGCGGAACCTATGTCTGCGCGGGCTGCGGCAACCACCTGTTTCCCTCTGAAACCAAATATAGCAGCGGCACCGGCTGGCCGAGTTTCTATCGTCCGCTGAGCGAGGCGATCCTGATCGATACGGATTACAAGCTGGGCTATCCCCGCGCCGAAGTGCTGTGCGCCGATTGCGGCGGGCATCTCGGCCATGTGTTCAATGATGGTCCCAAACCAACCGGCAAACGCTATTGCATGAACGGCGCGGCGATGGATTTTATTGCCGGCTGATTACCGCTTGATCCGCCAGATTTTCATGCTGCCGTCGCCGGGAATTGTCACGGGCTCAAGCCAGCCGGGTACATCGCCTTGGGTCAGCTGCGCCATGAAGCCGTCGGGCGCAGCCGTAAGATAATTATGCGCCTCCGCCAGACCGGGGCACACCGCCAGATATAACGAACCGCGTTCCAGCGCTGTCCGGTGTGCGGCCTCAGCAGAACCGGTGAAGGTTTCGATCACCACCCGCATGCCTGGGCTGCCCCGGTGATGGCCGGTGGCGATTACCGAATGCTGCGTATCATACAGCAGCTGCGGCCCAATATCGATCGGGGCCATGATTTCACCTTTCGGCAAAGCCCGCAGCGCGGCGGATGCTTCCCGGATTGCGCAGGATGATCGAAGCGGCGGTTCGATATCGAGCGATGCCTTGGCCGGGGTCGCCATGGTCAGCGCCATCGTCAGTAACGTAAGCGGCAAGGCCGGCATCAACACCAGCGCGGTTCCGGCCAACGCCAGCACACGGCGGCTTTGGCGGCGCATATTGCGCGCCTGCCGGATCCATTGCGAAATCTGCCAGCCCAGCGGGACCGCCGCCAGCGCCCCGGCGACCGAACCCGCGCGCGCGACGAAAATAGCCACCAGCAAGGCTGCCGCCAACAGCAATGCATATTCGTACCACCATCTACGCAGCCAGTTGGCGCTTTGGCCGGCCAGCTTCAGCGCGGCAAGCAGGCCGATCAGGGGCGGTATGATGATCTGCAGCGCAAGGCCGGGTGATTGCTGCCACACCGGCATCCCTTCGCCCATATGGCGGTACCAGAACTCGCCGACCACCGGATCGAGCGCGGCAAAGCCGCCGCCTGCGCATTGCGGCGCGGCGTAAAATACGATGGC
>JAGXGU010000039.1 GCA_024636575.1 Altererythrobacter sp. | reverse complement strand
GACCACCACAGCCAGCATATATGTCGGCGTACCATCCGCGCGCAGCAGGATGTAATCGTCGATCTCCTCGTTCCTGACCGTAACCCGGCCCTGAACCAGGTCTTCGATGGTGGTTTCACCCGTTTGCGGAGTTTTCAGACGGACAACATAGGGCGCGCCTTCGGGGGCGTCTGCAGGGTCGCGGTCACGCCAGCGGCCATCATAGCGCAGCGGCTGCTTCGCGGCGCGCTGAGCAGCGCGCATTTCCTCCAGTTCCTCGGTACTCGCGTAGCACCGGTATGCATGGCCATGCGCGAGCAGTGTCGCGGCAACCTCCGCATGGCGCTGCGCCCGGGTGGACTGGAACACCGGTTCCTCGTCATATTCCAGGCCGAGCCAGGAAAGGCCGTCGAAAATTGCCTCGATCGCGTCCTGATTCGACCGTTTCTGGTCAGTATCTTCGATGCGCAGCAGCGCCTTGCCGCCGTGATGGCGGGCAAAAAGCCAGTTGAACAGGGCGGTGCGTGCGCCGCCAATATGCAGAAAACCCGTCGGCGAAGGGGCAAAGCGCGTGACAACCATGTTGCTAGTGCTTGCCATCCCAGTCCGCTTCCTTTCCAATGGTTTAATGGGCAGTCCGATCATTCCAGAGATACCCATTGGAAACGGGCAGCCAGTTCATGATGCTGCAGTGCAGCGCACTTGGCGTAGCCGCGCCGACTTGTCCAGTATTAGCGGCATTTTCGAACGATTTCTGGGCAATGCAGGTTTCGATCGCGGGCCTTGGCTGACGGTCTTCTTTGCCGCCGGGATCGGGGCCTGGTTCGTACTGGGGCAGCCTTGGCAATGGAGCGCGGCGATTGGCGCGGCGTTGATCACTGCAATTGCGGCGCTGGCGCTGTGGCGCGGGCGCGACGACCGGGCGGAATTGCGGCTTGCTGTCACTGCCGTTGCGCTGGTCTTTGCCGTTGGTGTCGCGGTGGTCTGGGCGCGTTCGGAAATGGTCGGGGCACAGCCGATGGACCGGCCGCAAGTCATGCGGATCGAGGCGAAGGTGCTGGCCCGGGTCGAGCAACCTGCGCAGGACCGCGTTCGGCTGGTTCTCGCCATGCGCGATGCCGAGGCGGGGTGGCGCGCAAGATCCGCGTAAATGTTCCTGCGCGGGCGGATAGCCCCGGCGCCGGACCCGAGATCGGGGAGGGTGCGATAATCCGGCTGAGGGTGCGCCTGATGCCGCCTGCACCGCCGATGCTGCCGGGGGGATATAATTTCGCCCGCAGCGCATGGTTCCAGGGCTATGCGGCAACCGGATCGGCCATGGGCGAAATCGAAGTGGTAGAGCCTGCGCCAACGGGCGGCAGCATCGCCAGATTGCAGCGCCGCCTTGCCAGCCATGTCCGCATGCAAGTGGACGGATCACCCGGGTCGATCGCTGCAGCTTTCGCCAGCGGGGATCGCGGCGGGATTAGCGATGCGGACGAGGACGCCATGCGCGATTCCGGCCTGACCCATCTGCTGTCGATAAGCGGGCTCCATGTCAGCGCTGTGATCGCTGCAGCCTATCTGCTGGCGATCCGGCTGCTTGCGCTGTGGCCATGGCTGACCCTTCGGGTGCGGCTGCCAGTTCTGGCCGCCGCAATCGGAGCGTTGGCGGGGGTCGGCTATACTTTGCTGACCGGGTCCGAAGTGCCGACCGTGCGCAGCTGCGTGGGGGCAGTGCTGGTGTTGATTGCGCTGGCGATCGGGGCGAGCCGCTGTCGCTGCGGATGGTCGCCACGGCGGCGCTGTTCGTGTTGCTGCTGTGGCCGGAATCGCTGATCGGCCCGAGCTTCCAGATGAGCTTCGCCGCCGTCCTCGCCATTGTGGCGCTGCATAATTCCTCGCCAGTGCGCAGCTTTCTCGCCCCCCGGGAGGAATCGTGGCTGTCCCGGATGGGCCGCCGCGCAATCATGCTGCTGGTGACCGGGCTGGTGATCGAGATCGCGCTGATGCCGATCGTGATGTTCCACTTTCACCGCGCAGGGGTTTATGGCGCCTTTGCCAATGTAATAGCGATTCCGCTGGTCACGTTCCTGTCGATGCCGCTGATTGCCCTGGCGCTTGCGCTGGACAGTTTGGGTGCAGGCGCCCCGGCATGGTGGCTGGCGGGAAAATCGCTCGAATTGCTGCTTGCCATCGCGCATTGGACATCAAGCCAGCCCGGCGCGGTCAAATTGATGCCGGAAATGGGCGGGGCGTTATACGCTTTGTTCCTGACGGGGGGGTTATGGCTTGGGCTGTGGCGGGGCAGGGTGCGGCTGCTGGGTCTGGTTCCGGCTGCAATTGCCGGGTTGCTGATGGCGGGAAAGCCCGCGCCAGATTTGCTGATTTCAGGTGACGGGCGTCATGTCGGGATTGCGGGCGAGGGTGATCAATTGCTGGTGCTGAGGGACAGCAGGAGCAGTTTTGCCAGCGACAATCTGCTCGAAATGGCCGGAATGTCCGGGGTTCCGGCCCCCCTGGCTGAATGGCCGGGGGCAGAATGCAGCTGCGAATTCTGTGTCGTGACGATGCAGCGCGGCGGGCGGGCGTGGCATGTGCTGATGGCCCGCATCCGGGATCTGGTGGACGAGCGCGCACTGGCGGCTGCCTGCGACAGGTCGGATATTGTGATCGCGGACCGCTACCTGCCGTCCAGTTGCCGCCCCAAATGGATGAAAGCGGACCGAAACCTGCTGGGCAAAACCGGCGGTTTGACAATTTTCCTGGAGGATGAACGGTTCGATACCGTGGCCAAAAGCCAGGGGGACCATGGTTGGTGGCAACCAAGGCCGTTGCGACCGAACCGATTTGGCCCCGACAAATAACCAGGCCAGAGTACCGCCCCCCCTGGTACATCCCGCGTGTTCTGAAAATGATCGTTAAGCCCGCCGGGCCTTAGCCCGTCCGTTTCTGGCAAAATCCCGATCACGCGCGAACGTCAGAAATGTCGTGAGATGCTGCATGTCCGCCTTTGGAAGTATTACTTGCCGGAAACGGACATTCAAACGAGCTAGCCGAGGTCAAGGGCTTCGACTTCGAAACCGTTCCCGATTCGGGCAAATCGCACCTGTATACCTTCGCATTGCCAAGTCGGAGGCCGAGTATGGGTTGGCTTTGATAGCCAGCTCCCCCGCTCGACCGTCACAATCATTTTTCACCTCCTTGCTTAGGCTCCGGCTTGCCAAATTCATATTGGCGATGCCATTCGTTGAGATCCTGAAGATAGGCCGGATATGAGGTGCCGAAAGCAAAGTCGCTGTTGTCACCGTACAACACCAGCACGCCTTCCATTGGTTCATCGCCGTCATTGACCATTTCATGTTTGACAAATTGCGGCACGAAGGCGCTCATCCCTTTCTCAAGCACCATTGGGCCATCGTCGGTAAACAATGTGCCCTTGCCGCTGGTCACAATGAACTGATTGGGCATCTGCCCGAATGACAGGCGCGGATCGGCATTGGCATGGCCCTGCGGGGGTATACTGAAGAACGCGACCCGGAAACCCTTCATTGTGTTCAACGCAGTTGCCATGGCGCCATGCGTTTCGAGTGAGGTATCACCCCCGAAGCGGGTCACCTCTGGTTTGCCCTTGGTGAAGAAGTGCGACAGCACAAGGTAGAGATCGGCCTCGTCGCCCGAAGTTGACTTGAATCCCGTCATGTCGCGCGTTTCGACGCCAACTTCGTCGCTGCCAAAGCTTTGCATGGCCGCGGTTCCTGCATTTACCTTGCCCGACGCAATGAGGCGCAGCACGTTCATATCGGCGATTTCGAAATACCAGGTCGGCTTGGCTGGCTCGCCGGGAGTCAGCAAAACATCATGAGGGCCGAAACTATGATCGGTCAGCCGACCACGGGCACTCGCCGTTTCCTTACGTTTGACAGAAACCGTCCAAAACCGTTCATCAAGCTTGATCCCGAAGGTCGTGTTGAGTGCCATATGATCACGAGAATAGTCTTCGGCAAAGTCAGCGAGGATCGCCTGTGCTTCGCTATATTCTGCTTCAGTCAGCGGCATCGGACCCTCCTTACCTTGCTCGGCCCATGCTGGAGCCGCCCAAACACTCATCATGCCCATCGCCAGGGCCAAACTTGCCACACGCATCACTTGCTCCTCCGTATCGGTGTTATACACAAGCAATACACATTGAAATTCTATTAAGCAAGTGTTTAATTTAAGTCCTGCCTGGCTCCTTCCCTCGCAGCGCTCGCGACAACATGTCGGCGAGTGTTTCAGTGAATTGCTCCAGCGACGGCGTAGACCATGGCCTGCCAATATTCGGACCGACAGCCTCCCGCATCCGGGTGGCGACCGCAAAATGGATCAATGGCCCAACAACAGAGAGATGGACTATTTGCGGATCCCAACCGCGCGCCTCGGTATCGAGTGGTAAGGCGTCGAGTACGCTTATCGTGAGCGCCATGAAGCTGCCCAGCGTCGCCGCTGTTTCCACATTGAGCAAACGGTCGGGGTCCATCTGTTCACGCAAAATCATTGGTGCGAGGTGATCTTTCGAAGCCAGTGCCTGGGCAAGAATCCGAACCAGCTCTCGTTCGGGATACTCGGCAGTGGCCAGATCCGCTTCTCTTGCCAGCCGCTGCGCCTCTTCAACCGCATCGGAGAGGATCTCGTCATAAAGCTCACCCTTGCCCCCGAAATGGTAGGAAACGAGCGCCTGATTGCAACCGGCAAGCTCAGCGATGTCTCGTACACCCGTTGCACGATACCCACGGGTCGCAAAAAGTTCGGTGCCTGCAGCTTTGATCGCAGCGCGGGTATCCACGGTACGTTGTTGCATTTTTCGGTGCTGAACTTTTTGCGTTGCCATGAAGGCGAAGCTATCAAGCCTGGCGGCGCTAGGATAGCGGCGAATTGAAAGCCCTTGTTGCAGAACGGTTAGAACATGCGAGCACAGCGCAAGTTTTCTGAGATAGCGATCGGAATGAAAGACTGAACGTTTGAAACTGTTGGAAAGCGGACACTGAATTGAAGCTATCCCAATGTCGGATAATGGGTCGTCTCCGGAACGGCAGATTTTTTCGAAATACGGCGAATTGCAGACATTCCCTTCCGAGGTGAATCAATCCTGATCTGTTGACGAAACTGGCATGCATTCACGCGTGCGGGGAACGAAACAGCTCAGTGGTAACGCCGTAGAAGGCCCGCCAGCTTGCCCTGGACCTGGACCTGCGCCGGTTGATACAGCTGCGGTTGATGGCTCGGGTTCGCTGGGTCGAGTCGGATCATGCCATTTTCGCGGCGGAGGTATTTCAGGGTTGCTTCCTCGTCATTGACGAGGGCGACCACGATTTCACCGTCGCGGGCGACATTTGTGCGCTTCACCAGCGCATAATCGCCGTCGAAAATACCTGCATCGATCATGGAATCGCCGGATACTTCGAGCGCGTAATGCTCCCCCGGCCCCAGCAGTGCAGCAGGTACGGGCAGGCTCGTCTGGCCTTCCAGCGCCTCGATCGGCGCGCCTGCGGCAATTCGCCCGTGAAGGGGGACTTCGATGACGTCATTGGCCGGTTCAGGACGCTGTTTCTGGGCTGCCTGCTGCAGCGAAACCACATTGTCCGGCAATTGCGCGGGTGCGGCGGTGCGGGAACTTCCCGGCAAAGCGTCTTCAGGCTGCTTCAGCACTTCCAGAGCGCGGGCCCGGTTGGGCAGGCGGCGAATGAAGCCGCGTTCTTCAAGCGCGGAAATCAGGCGATGCACGCCCGACTTGCTCTTGAGATCGAGTGCATCCTTCATTTCTTCGAAAGAAGGGGAAATCCCCGTATCCTCCAGCCGTTCCTGAATGAAACGGATAAGTTCGTGCTGCTTTGCTGTC
>JAGXGU010000038.1 GCA_024636575.1 Altererythrobacter sp. | reverse complement strand
GTCCTTGCGTTCCTTCACTTCAACTTCCGAAGCGCCGCCAACCTTGATCACGGCAACGCCGCCAGCAAGTTTCGCGAGACGTTCCTGCAGCTTTTCCTGATCGTAATCACTTGTCGTGGTTTCGATCTGTGCCTTGATTTCACCAACGCGTGCCTTGATGTCTTCGGCCGAACCGGCACCATCGACGATGGTGGTGTTGTCCTTGTCGATCGAAACGCGCTTGGCTTCACCCAGCATGCCCAGGGTAACCGTTTCCAGCTTGATGCCGAGGTCTTCGGAAATCATTTCGCCCTTGGTCAGGATCGCGATGTCCTGCAGCATGGCTTTGCGGCGATCCCCGAAACCAGGTGCCTTGACCGCAGCGATCTTCAGGCCGCCGCGCAGCTTGTTGACCACCAGGGTAGCAAGTGCTTCGCCTTCGATGTCTTCGGCGATGATCAGCAGCGGGCGACCGCTCTGGACCACAGCTTCGAGGATCGGCAGCATCGCCTGCAAATTGGAAAGCTTCTTTTCGTGGATGAGAACGTAGGGGTTCTCCAGTTCCACAGACATCTTTTCCGGGTTGGTGATGAAGTAAGGCGACAGATAGCCGCGGTCGAACTGCATGCCTTCGACAACGTCGAGCTCGAATTCGAGGCCCTTGGCTTCTTCGACGGTGATTACGCCTTCCTTGCCGACCTTTTCCATGGCTTCAGCGATCTTCTCGCCGACTTCACGGTCGCCATTGGCGGAAATGATTCCAACCTGAGCGATTTCAGCCGAACCGGCCACGTCCTTCGAACGGGCTACGAGGTTTTCGACAACCTTGGTCACGGCCAGATCGATGCCGCGCTTCAGGTCCATCGGGTTCATGCCTGCTGCGACCGACTTCATGCCTTCGCGTACGATGGCCTGACCCAGTACGGTTGCAGTGGTGGTGCCGTCACCGGCGAGGTCGTTGGTCTTCGATGCCACTTCCTTGAGCATCTGCGCGCCCATATTTTCGAACTTGTCCTTCAGTTCGATTTCCTTGCCGACGGTAACGCCGTCCTTGGTGATGCGCGGTGCGCCGAAGCTCTTGTCGATAACCACGTTACGGCCTTTGGGGCCGAGCGTTACTTTTACTGCGTTGGCGAGGATGTCCACGCCGCGCAGAATGCCTTCGCGTGCGTCACGCGAGAACTTTACGTCCTTGGCTGCCATGATAAAATTCCTTTGATTGGATTGGATTGAGGGTAGCGAAAGGTCAGTCGGCTCAGCCGATGATCCCCATGATGTCGCTTTCCTTCATGATCAGTAGATCTTCACCGTCGAGCTTGACCTCGGTGCCCGACCATTTGCCGAACAACACGCGGTCGCCGGCCTTGACGTCGAGCGGGGTGATCTTGCCATCTTCGGCCTTGGTGCCGCTGCCGACGGAGACGATTTCGCCTTCGCTCGGCTTTTCCTTGGCGCTATCGGGGATGATGATGCCGCCAGCGGTCTTTTCCTCGGCTTCAATCCGACGAACCAGAACGCGGTCGTGCAGGGGGCGAAATGCCATAACTTTGACCTCTTCTTTCAAGATGAGTAAATTTGCGTTTTGGCACTCCCGGTATGAGAGTGCCAACGAGAGGGCATATGTGGATGCGGCCACCGCGAGTCAACGGGTCGGGCCGAAGAATTTTTTCAGCGCGGGCAGGCGGGCCCTGGTGCCTGCCCCTGAAGTCTATGCCCGGAAGGGAATCAGCCTCAGATCTTCCCGCCGCGCCCAGCGCCAGGTCAGCAGGATGGATGCAACGAGCAGGCCGGCAGCCAGCCCGATCCACACGCCGACCCCTTCCAGCGGGGAATTGAGGCCCAGCCAGATCGAAATGCTGAACCCGGCCGCCCAATAGCTGATGACGGCGATAACCATCGGCATCCGCGTATCCTGAAGTCCGCGCAAATTCCCGGCGGACACAGCCTGGACCGCATCGACCAGTTGGAAGATCGCCGCCAGCAGCAGATATTGCACCGCAAAGCCGACCATCGCCGAATTCTTGGCGGCATCGACATCGACATAGATCGACAGCACAGTATGCGGCGCGAACAGCATGATCGACGCCGTGATAACGCTGAAGCCGACGGCAATTGCCAGCGCGACCCAGCCAGCGCGGCCGATCGCCGCCGCATCCCCTGCGCCGTAGTGAAAGCCGACCCGAATGGTCGATGCCTGCCCGATGCCGAAAGGTATCTGGAACGCCAGAGCCGCCACTTGCAATGCGATTGTGTGGCCGGCCAGTTCCGATGGCCCGATCCGGCCCATCAGGAAGGCGGCGCCGCTGAACAGCCCGGCTTCGGCGATGATAGTGAACATGATCGGCGTTCCGATCCGGACGATCTCTCGCATCCGACTCCATTCCGTCCGCCACCAATTGCCGAATATGTGGTAGCGCCGAAGCCGCCGGTCCCACGAAATCGCGGCGACATAGGATGCCAGGATAAACAGCGATGTGACCACGCTGGCCAGCGCCGAACCTTCCAGCCCCAGGGCAGGCGCCCCCAGATTGCCGAACACCAGCATCCAGTTGGCCAGCACACTGACGCCGATCGCCGATGCGATGATCATGGTGGCAAAGATCGGCCGGTTCAGTGCCGAAACGAAGATTCGCAGGACATTCGCCAGGATCATCGGGATCATTGCCCAGATGATGATCTGCATGAACGAACCTGACATCGCGGCAATCTTGGGGTCCTGACCAGTCAGCAGCATCAGCCGTTCGCCGTTTAGACAGGCGAGCATGCCCAGAACGCCCGCTCCAACTGCAATCCATAGCCCCATCCGCACACTGCGGCGGACCTCTCTCACCGCATGGCGCCGGCGGCCCAATTCCGCAGCGATCAGCGGCGCGACTGCACCGGTCAGGCCCGACAGGCCCCACAGCACCAGTCCGAACAGGGCAATCGCCAGGCTGGATGCTGCCAGTTCCGCCTCGCCCAGACGGGCGACGAAGATCACATCCACCGCATGCACCAGCATTTGCAGCAAATTTGCTGCTGCAAGCGGCCAGGCGAGCTTCATCGTGGCGGAGAATTCATCTCTCCACGGCGCAGCGCTCGGGTGATTTGGTGCGCGATGCCTGACCATCTTCGGGCCGGGAGGATTGGACGTCTGAGCCATGATGGACGAGTGCCTAGGCGCAGCCTCACCGGCGTTAAAGCCTGTTATTGCTCTTGCGCTGAATGCGGCAGCAGATGTGTTGCCCCTTTCACTCGCCCGTCAGGCCCGCTAATCGGTGTCAGACGGGTGCAACATTCGGTGATCGGGGCACGATTTATGGCACATGAAGGCGCATCCATGCTGCGTGACGGGGTCTTGCTCCTTGGTTTCGCATTGGCTTTCGTGCTGGTGTTCCGGCGGTTCGGCCTCGGTGCGACCCTAGGATATCTGATCGCGGGCGCGGTGGTCGGGCCGCAGGTTCTCGGCTTGGTCGGCGATGCGGAGCAGATGATCACGGTGGCCGAACTGGGCATAGTGATGCTGCTGTTCGTGGTTGGGCTGGAACTTGATCCCGCGCGGCTTTGGCGGATGAAAACCGCGATTTTCGGATTGGGGCTGGTGCAGGTGGTTGCCTGCGGGCTGGCCGTGTCGGCGGTGATTTATTTTGCCGCGAACTATCCCCTGGCCGCCGCGCTGGCGATCGGCCTGCCGCTGGGGCTGTCCTCCACCGCGCAGGTTCTGCCGATGCTGCAAAGTTCGGGCCGGCTGCGCACGCCATTCGGTGAACGTGCCTTCGCGATCCTGTTGTTCCAGGATTTGTCGATCATTCCGCTGATCACGATAGTAGCGGCGATGAGCGCCGATGCAGCCGGTGCCGGCGGCGAAGCGGCGATGCCAGGCTGGCAATTGGCATTGATGACACTGGCCGCAATCGCCGGATTGATCGCGGCAGGCCGGTTCGTCCTGAGGCCCTTGTTCCGGCTGATCGGCAATCTCAACGAACGGGAAATGTTCGTTGTCGCCGTGTTGTTTACCGTATTGGGTTCTGCCTTCGTGATGGAATGGCTTGGGCTGTCGACTGCCCTGGGCGCCTTCATTGCCGGGGTCATGCTGGCGGATACGCCCTATCGGCACGAGCTGGAAGCGGACATCGAACCGTTCCGTTCGATCCTGCTGGGAATGTTTTTTCTGGCAGTCGGGATGATGCTGGATCTGGGTGCGATTGCGCAAAACCCGCTGTTTGTGGCGGCGATGGCCATTGCCCTGATCGCCGTCAAAACGCTGATCATTCTGGGCATCGGGCTGGCCGTGGGCATGGCGTGGCGCAGCGCGCTGGCCTTGGGGCTGCTGCTGAGTCAGGGCGGCGAGTTCGGTTTTGTCCTGTTCACCCAGGCACAGGAAGGCGGGCTAATTTCCAACGAGGTGTCCAGCCTGTTCGGTGCGATTGTGACCCTGTCGATGGCGACAACTCCGTTTTTGATGATGGCGGCCAGCCGAATGCGCCAGCCCGGCAGCAAGGATACCAAGCGTGAAGGGCCGGGATCGCAGCGTGGCCGCAGCGATGGGGCCAGTGCATTGGTGATCGGCTTTGGCCGGTTTGGACAGACAGTTGCACAAGTGCTGGTTGCGGCAGGTGTGCGGGTTACACTGGTGGACCGTGATGTGGGACAGATCGATGTGGCGGAAGAATTCGGGTCAAAGGTCTATTATGGTGACGGGACGCGGCTGGACCTGTTGCGGCAGGCCGGGGCAGGCGAGGTGAATCTGATCGTCTTCGCAATTGACAAGGATCAACTTGAACCCGAACTGGTCCACGGCGTGAAGGAAGCATTCCCCGATGCGGGCATTTTTGTCCGCGCGTTTGACCGCCGAACATTGATCAAGCTTGGCGGGGCACCGATCGACCACACGGTTCGTGAAGTAATGGAATCGGCGGTGGCAATGGGCCGCGCCGCCTTGGACCGGCTTGGTGTCAGCCTGACCGAAATCGACCGCGCCGAGAGCATTTTCCGCGAACGCGACCAGCAGCGGCTTGAAATACAGATGGAATTGGGCGATCTTCGTGCGGCGAAAGGCATGATCTTCACCCAGCAGGCGGCGGATGCGCAGGCGGATAATAGGGATGGGGCGGGATAAGCGCACGAAAAGGGCGGCATCCTTACGAATGCCGCCCTCCCATCTGCAGGTGCTTCAAGACACCCACAAAACTTTTTAAAAGCCTGCCGGAGCGGGCCCGTTTACTTCAGTTCAACGGTGCCGCCGGCTGCTTCGATCTTCGCTTTGATTTCTTCGGCTTCAGCCTTGTTGACGCCTTCCTTGACAGCCTTTGGAGCTGCTTCGACGAGGCCCTTGGCTTCGGTCAGGCCGAGACCGGTGATGGCGCGGACTTCCTTGATCACCTGGATTTTCTTGCCGCCGTCGCTCGTCAGGATGACGTCGAATTCGGTCTGCTCTTCAACTGCTTCTGCAGCAGCGGCAGGGCCGGCAACCGCAACAGCAGCAGCGGCGCTAACGCCCCAGGTTTCTTCCAGTGCGGTAGCAAGTTCAGCTGCTTCAAGGACGGTCAGCTTCGAAAGTTCTTCTACAAGTTTGGCGATATCGGCCATGATTTAATACTCCAGATATAATGGTTTGCCCCGTGCCGGGGAATGCCCCTGGCGCGGATAGATTCGATGAAAAACCGCTTACGCCGCTTCTTTGGTGCTGTAGGCACCAAACACACGGGCGAGCTTTGCAGCGGGTGCGTTGACGACCTGTGCGATTTTCGTCGCAGGGGCCATAACCAGACCCACCAGCTTGCCGCGTAGCTCGTCGAGACTTGGCATCGAGGCCAGTGACCTCACGCCGGTTTCGTCGAGTACCAGTTTGCCCATTGCGCCGCCGACGATTTCGAGCTTTTCGTTCGTCTTGGCGAATTCCACGGCAGCCTTGGCAGCAGCGACCGGATCGGTCGATGTGGCCAGGGCAGTCGGGCCAGTGAGCAATTCGCTCAGGCCTTCGTAATCCGTGTCCTTCAGGGCAAGCTTGGCAAGGCTGTTTTTCGCAACCTTATAGGATGCACCCGCGTCCCGCATCTTTGCACGCAGATCGGTGGACTGGGCCACCGTCAGGCCGAGATTGCGCGTGATAACCACCACGCCGCTCTCTGCAAAGGTCGAGTTGAGGGCAGCAACCGCATCGGCTTTTTGCGAACGATCCATGCCTTACTCCTTCATTATGGCCATTCGCGGCGAACCCCGCATGGCCGGCTACAGTGATCGCTCCAGCAGGCTGGAACGAGCGAGTCCATGGAGGGGGAAGGAGGTGCGCAAACCAGTAAATGGAGTAGCGCGGTGCGAAGGCCATGCGGCGCTTCGCGAGAAATCTCTAATCCCCGCCTAGGCTGGAAATTAAGATGGTCAGATTACCATCACCAACTGTCTCGGACGGATGTTCACTAGACCCGTCGGCCTAGCGAACGAGGGGGCAGATAGCAGAAAGGCCGGACGGGTCAACCCCATCCGGCTTTATCTTTGCTGCGAGACACCGCAGAAAATTACATGCCGTCGGCTGTATCTTCGAGCGCTTCAGCCTGCGCTTCAAGTGCGGCAGCGTCGGAAGGAGTATCGGCCAGGTCAGCCTGTGCTTCGAGCACATCGGATTTCTCATCAATCACTTCGGCTTGCGCCTCCATAACATCGTCTTTTTCTTCGCCCAGATCTTCGGCCGGGCCGTCACAAGCGACTGCCATCATGGCCAGTGGAAGAGCGGCAAATGCAAAACGTTTCATGTATTTTTCCCTCAAGAATTTTGCTGGTCGCGCAAAACGGAATTGCCCGGCGCGACGCTCCTAAAACGCTCGCCGGGCATAAAGTTTCCGGAGATTCTGCTTAGTTGCTCTCATATCCCAGCAAATCGCCCGGCTGGCACTCCAATTCACGGCAGATTGCTTCGAGGGTGGAAAACCGCATGGCCTTGGCCTTGCCGGTCTTGAGGATGGACAGATTGGCCAGGGTCAGGTCCACGCGCTCGGCCAATTCGGTCAGCGTCATCCGCCGTTCGTGCAGCAGATCGTCCAGTTTGACATTGATCGGCATCAGACGGTTCCTTCCAGCTCTTCGCGCATTTCTGTGCCCTTGCGGAACACCCGGGCGAGGATGAAGAGGATCAGCACCAGCAAGACTCCGGTGCCGGAAAATCCGAAATCCGCGTCGACGTGTTCATCGAAATCGGCAGCGATACCGGCAATCCAGATGACCGCGATGCCCACCGGCACAGCCGCCGCCTGACCGAAAATGGCGACCCACGCCATGCGGGACAGGCGGTCGGCGTTTTCGGGTATGAAGGGGTCACCTTCGCCCACGCTGTTGACGATCCGGCGCAGCAGCAACAGGAAATAGACGCCCAGTGCCATCAGGCCGGCGGCCCCGACCAGAACGAAGGCTGCCGCGGGGATAAGGCCGGGCACAGCATCTTTTCCGTCAGCGGCCAGTTCAGCCAGCAGCGCGGATTGATTGAACAGCATCACCGGCAAAGCAATCACGAGCGCTGCTGTCGCGATTCCCAGAATGACGATGAAGAACATCAGTACGATGCGGGCGATAGTCAGCAATGGGTCTTTGGCCGATTTGGTCATGGCGTTGCTCCTTGTGGCCGGATAATGGCCGGATCAGGCGATTTCTGCGGTGAGCACGAACTGGTTCGCGGGCACAATGATGGCCGGGCTCATGAGGGCAGTCGTCACCATCATGGCGACGAGGATGGCGAAAGAGTTGAATGTGCGGGTCATTTGTTGATCTCCAATATGGTTGATATTGATATTCAATAATTCTGATTCGGCCTTTTGTCAATCAATAATATTGCAAAACGATATCCTCCTTATCGTTTTGCAATGATGAGTCTCCCGCGATGCCCATTTGATGCCGAATGTGGCTGGGCGGTTGACCGGTGCCTGCGTCGCTCCTATATGCGGTGCCTACCGACCGCTTCGAGACAGACGGGCCCTTGCGCGGGGGCTTTTCACGAAAGGAAGCGGCGGTTTTCATGGCCGCGATGCAACAACTGCAGCAACTTCTTCAAATTGAAGGAGGGGCGCTGCGGTTTTTCTGCGTGTCCGGCCATGGGAAAAGTCAGCGTGTGGCACGAATTTTCTGCCGGGCTTTCCTGATGCCCGGCCAATTTGAAAGAGGCGACTCACCTCCATGGCGACCAAAGCTAAGGCACCGAAGGTATCCCGGAACAGCAATACCGGTACCGCAAAGAAGCGCATCCGCAAGATTTTCGGCGATATTCACGAAGTCGTGAAAATGCCGAATCTGATCGAAGTCCAGCGTGAGAGCTACGAACAGTTCCTCCGCTCCGACCCGTCGATCGGTTATGTTTCCGGCCTCGAAAAGACGCTGCGTTCGGTTTTCCCGATTCGCGACTTTGCCGGGTCCGCCGAACTCGACTTCGTGCATTATGAGCTTGAGCCGCCCAAATACGACACCACCGAATGCCGCCAGCGCGGCATTACCTATGCGGCGCCGATGAAGGTGACGCTGCGGCTGATCGTGTTCGAAGTCGATCAGGAAACCGAAACCCGCAGCGTGCTCGATATCAAAGAGCAGGACGTCTACATGGGCGACATGCCGCTCATGACCGGCAACGGTACTTTCGTCATCAACGGTACCGAACGTGTGATCGTATCGCAGATGCACCGTTCGCCCGGTGTGCTGTTCGACCATGACCGCGGCAAGACCCATTCTTCCGGCAAATTGCTGTTTGCCGCACGCGTCATTCCCTACCGTGGTTCGTGGCTCGATTTCGAATTCGACGCCAAGGACATCGTCAACGTCCGGATCGACCGCAAGCGCAAGCTGCCGGTAACATCGCTGTTGTTCGCGCTGGGTCTCGATAGCGAAGACATACTGAACCATTTCTACGAAACCGTCACGTGGCAGCGCGTGTCGGGCAAGAAGGGCGACGGTTGGCAGATTCCTTTCGTTCCCGAAGCGTGGCGCGGTCTGAAGCCCGATTTTGCGTTGGTGGATGCCAAGACCGGTGAAGAAATCTTCCCGGCCAAGGAAAAAATCAGCCCGCGTGCGGCCAACAAGGCCGCCAAGGATGGTTTGACTACGCTGCTGCTGCCAACCGAGGAAATTCTCGGCCATTATGCTGCGCGCGATATGATCGACGAAAAAACCGGACGCATCTATGTCGAAGCGGGTGACGAAGTTTCACTCGAAAATCTCGAAATTCTCGATGCCGCAGGTGTTGACAAGATCGACCTGCTCGACATCGACGAAGTGACCATCGGGCCGTGGATCCGCAACACGCTGGCGGTGGACAAGGCCGAAAATCGTGATGAAGGCCTTGAAGCCATCTACAAGGTCATGCGTCCAGGCGAACCGCCGACCAAGGAAACCGCAGAAGCCCTGTTCGAAGGCCTGTTCTTCGACAGCGAGCGCTACGACCTTTCCGCGGTTGGCCGCGTGAAGCTCAACATGCGCCTCGAACTCGATGCCGAAGACACCGTAACCACCCTGCGCCGGGAAGATATCCTGGCCGTGGTCAAGGAACTGGTCGATCTGAAGGACGGCAAGGGCGAAGTCGATGACATCGACAACCTCGGCAACCGCCGGGTCCGTTCGGTCGGCGAATTGCTGGAAAACCAGTACCGCGTCGGCCTGCTGCGGATGGAACGTGCGGTAAAGGAACGTATGAGCAGCGTCGATGTATCGACCGTGATGCCGAACGATCTGATCAATGCCAAACCGGCGGTTGCCGCAGTGCGCGAATTCTTCGGCTCCAGCCAGCTGTCGCAGTTCATGGATCAGACCAATCCCCTGTCCGAAGTGACGCATAAGCGCCGCGTTTCGGCTCTCGGGCCCGGTGGTCTCACGCGGGAACGCGCGGGCTTTGAAGTCCGCGACGTTCATCCGACCCATTATGGCCGGATCTGCCCGATCGAAACGCCGGAAGGCCCGAACATCGGCCTGATCAACAGCCTCGCTTCGTTCAGCCGGGTCAACAAATACGGCTTCATCGAAACGCCTTACCGCCTGGTCAAGAACGGCAAGGTGACGACGGAAGTGAAATATCTTTCGGCGATGGAAGAACAGAAGCATGCCGTGGCGCAGGCTTCGGCTGAACTGAACGCCGATGGATCCTTTGTGGAAGAACTGGTTTCGGCGCGTGAAAGCGGCGAATTCGTGATGCTGCCCAACGATCAGATCACACTGATGGACGTTTCGCCCAAACAGCTGGTTTCGGTCGCCGCATCACTCATCCCGTTCCTGGAAAACGATGACGCCAACCGCGCGTTGATGGGATCCAACATGCAGCGTCAGGCTGTGCCTTTGGTAAAAGCCGAGGCACCGTTTGTCGGCACCGGCATGGAAGAAACCGTGGCCCGCGATTCCGGCGCTGCGATTTCGGCGGTGCGCGGCGGCATCGTGGATCAGGTGGATGCCACCCGGATCGTGATCCGCGCTGTGGGCGATGTTGAACCCGGCCAGTCCGGCGTCGATATCTATACGCTTCAGAAATTCCAGCGTTCGAACCAGAACACCTGCATCAACCAGCGTCCGCTGGTGAAGGTGAACGATGTGATCGAACCCGGCGATATCATCGCCGATGGTCCGTCCACCGATCTGGGCGAACTGGCACTGGGCCGTAACAGTCTCGTCGCCTTCATGCCCTGGAATGGCTACAATTACGAAGACTCGATCCTGATCTCCGAACGTATCGTGAAAGACGATGTGTTCACCTCGATCCACATCGAGGAATTCGAGGTCATGGCCCGCGATACCAAGCTTGGGCCCGAAGACATTACCCGCGACATTCCCAATGTCGGCGAGGAAGCCCTGCGCAACCTCGACGAAGCGGGCATTGTCTATATCGGTGCCGAAGTGGGGCCGGGCGACATTCTCGTCGGCAAGGTGACGCCGAAGGGCGAATCGCCGATGACGCCGGAAGAAAAGCTGCTGCGCGCGATCTTCGGCGAAAAGGCTTCCGACGTGCGCGACACATCGCTGCGTTTGCCGCCGGGCGTTGCGGGCACCATCGTTGAAGTCCGGGTGTTCAACC
>JAGXGU010000037.1 GCA_024636575.1 Altererythrobacter sp. | reverse complement strand
GACCATAATGCCCAATCGCTGCGCACGCTGATGCGGCTTGAAAGCCCGTATTGCGATCATCAGGGTCTCAATCTGACCTGGGAACTGCTGGAAGGCTTGGCCAAGCATAACGGGCCGGTCGCACATCCGGGCTGGGCGCTGTCCGAACTGGATGCCGATTTCCCGCTTCATCTGGGTCAATATGCCTCGCTCGAGGCGCAGATTGCGGCAATTGCCGATGATATCGCCTATGACAATCACGACATCGATGATGGGCTGCGCGCCGGTTTCCTGCAGCTGGATGACCTGCTGATGATAGACTTCGTCGCGGATCAATGGCGGGCTGTCGAAAAGCGCTTCCCACAGGCCCCCCGCGACCGCCAGTTGCGGGAACTTGTCCGGGGGCAAATAGGGCTGATGGTGAATGACGTGATCACGCACACCCGTGCCGCAGTGGCCGGGTATGAAACTGTCGATGACATTCGCAGAGCCGATGGGCTGCTCGGCACTTTTTCGCCCACGATGCAAGCGGACGAGCGGCGGCTCAAGAAATTCATGTATGATCGGCTCTATTACCATCCCGAGCAGCGGGCGACCGCGGAGCGGGCTACCGACGTGGTGACACGCCTGTTTACCGCCTTTACACAGGATGATCGATTGTTGGGCGATGGTTGGCACCAGTCCTTGCCAGTGCATGATCCGGACCGCAGCAGGCATATCGCGGATTACATCGCCGGGATGACGGATCGTTTCGCGATCGATCAATGCGCCCGCATTTACGGCGAAATACCAGAGGGATTGAGTAATGTTTAAATCGGACTCCGGCCCATTGAAGATTGCCCTGGTCGGCGCGACCGGAATGATCGGGCGCGCCGTGGTGGACGCGTGTATCGGGCGGGAGGATGTGCGCCTGGTCGCCATTGCACGCCGGGAAATGAAATTGCCGGTTGGGGCCAGAATGGAATTGTTCGTTGCCGACCCCGGCCATTGGGAAGAAGTGATCGAAGCGGTGAAGCCGCAGGTAATGATCAACGCGCTTGGGACAACCCGCAAGAAATCCGGGGGGGACGATGATGCGTTCCGCGCTGTCGATCATGATCTGGTGCTGGATGTTGCGCGGGCGGCGCACCGGCAGGGGGTGCAACGGTTCATCTCGGTCAGTTCGGTTGGTGCCCATATTCTGGCGAAGACATTCTATTTGCAGGTGAAAGGCGAAGCCGAACGGGATCTGGCCAAGGTAGGATTCAGGCGGCTTGATATCTTGCGGCCCAGCCTGCTGCGCGGTGCGCGGCCAGATGATTTGCGTTTCGTGGAACGACTTGGGATCATCGCCGCGCCGCTGGGCAATTTGATGTTGCAGGGCAATTACCGGAAATACCGCGCCATCGAAGCTGCCACCGTGGCTGATGCGGCGCTGGCACTGGCGCTGACCAAGCCGGGCGGACGGTTCGCGCATGATCACGATGCAATCCTGCGTGCGGCGGGTTCACTGCCGCAACCAGAACCACGGCTGACAGCGTAAGGCATCAAGCCGGAGAGGAATTTTACAATGTGGCAGGCAATTTTCAGTGTGGTGAATATCATCGCGCTGACCGGGTGGATAATCCTGATTTTCCTGCCGCGCAGGCCCCTACCGCTGACTGCGGTTTTGTATCTTGGTGTCGGCCTGCTGTGCCTGATCTATTCTGCTGGCTTGATATCCTTGCTCGCCGGGCTGGCAGGCGGTTCAGGCCTTGGCGGTGCGGGGGGGAACTTCTCGTCGATCGAGGGCGTGAGGGCCATTTTCGCTTCCGATGGCGGAATAGCGATCGGCTGGACGCATTATCTGGCGTTCGATTTGTTCATCGGGTTATGGATCGTCCGCGATGCCGATGCGAAACAGTTTTCCCGTCTGGTTCAGGCGCCGATCCTGATAGCGACTTTTCTGGCCGGGCCGCTGGGGCTGGGGATATGGCTCATGATCCGCGAAAGACGCGCACGCCTGTATGGCCGGATGAGGAAATGACCTGACGGCACTGTGCGATAGCAAGATCGGCTATCGCGGATACTCAAACACCCGCCGGATTGCTCCGACGGGTGTCCGTGCGACCCTTAGCGGGTCATTCAAATGGTGCGAACTCAGATTGCGCGATCGCCTGCCTCGCCGACCGATTCGATATCCTGGCCGACGCCCTTGACTGTATTGCAGGCAGCAGTTGAGATTGTCATTGCGGCAATCCCGATCGCGATGAAAATTTTGCGAGCCATTATTTCTTCTCCGAAATTCTGCCCGAAGGTGGGCCATCAAACACAATACGAACTGTTACATGAATGGTTCCTCACTCGGCAAGCAAGCGGCGCGTTTCCAGATCGGATTTCCGCATTTTTGCCAGATGGTGTTCCCGCCAGGCGATCGTGATCCCCGCTGCGATGATCAGCGGTGCACCGATCCATGTCGCTGCGGGCGGCAATTGGTCGAAGATGACCCACCCGAACAGGGTTGCCCAGATCAGCGCGGAATAATCCATCACGATCACCGTGGCGACAGAGCCGAGACGCAGCGCAGCAGTCAGCAGGAATTGCCCCAGGATACCGAACAGGGCGAGACCTGCCAGCAAACCCCACTGATAGGCCGTGTGCTGCTGCGCCACGAAGGGCATCGCCAGCGCCAGAATAGGCGTTGTGAAGGCAGAGAAATAGAATACGATGGTCAGCGGATTTTCGGTCTTGCCCAGATCGCGGATCTGGATCGAAATCAGCGCAATCATGAACGCGGCACAGAGCGCGACGGCTGCGCCAAGCAGGGGAATATTGCCGCCGCCTGGCTGGGCGATGACGAGTACCCCGGCAAACCCCAGCATCACAGCCGCCCAGCGGTAGGGGCCGACTTTCTCCTGCAGCAGCATCGCCGACAGGATCACCGCCCATATTGCGGAGGTAAAGTTGAAAGTTGTCGCCTCCGCCAAGGGCAGCAGTAACACTCCGGCGAAATTCAGCACCATGCCGATAAGCCCGTAGGCGGCGCGTTTGCCGTGCAATGCCAGCCGGTCGGTGCTCAGCAGCAGCATCCGGCCGCTGAAGTAAAACCATGCGCCGAGGATGGGGATGGTAACGACCTGGCGCCAGAACAGGATTTCCAGCAAATGGACGCCGCTTTCGCCGAGTAATTTGACGAACACCAGCATCAGCGAAAGGACCAGCGCCGCGCCGAGGCGGATTACCAATGCGAATAGTGGTCTTTGTTCCGGCCTGTCGGTCATCAAATCGCTCTAGGCGCTGGCCAACATTGTTCAAGCCGCTTTGCGGAAGGTCATCGGTTGCCGAACCCGTTCCCAATCGCCATATCGCGCAGCGCCATGAACCTGCATGAATTCCTGACCTTTGCCAGCGAGGCCGAAATCGTCGGCCTGTGGGGCATTGCCTTGCTGATCATCGCGGTAGTTGCGCTATTTGGCGAACGCAGGCGCATGAAACGCGCCCGGATCGACCGGATCGGCTGGGTCCCGTGGACCAATATCTTCATGGCCAGTGCCATTGTTGGCATGGGTCTGCTGGCATTGGCAGCAAAGGGCATCCTGGCCGGATAAGCGGCCAAAGTGCGAAATCTTACAGACAGGCTTCCAGAAACGCCTGGTCGAACCCGTATTGGCGGGCTTTCTCCAGCGTGTAGGGCCGCAGGCCGGAGGCACGATATTCGCCGATGATCTTGCCGTCGTCGCTCTCGTCCAGATATTCGAATTTGAACAATTCCTGCGTCACGATCACATCGCCTTCCATCCCGATCACTTCGGTGATGTTGGTCGTGCGGCGCGAACCGTCACGCAGACGTTTCACCTGAACGATCAAATCGACCGATTCCGCGATCTGGCGTGAAATGGCTTCCTTGGGGATCTTGATATCGCCCATCAGGATCATGTTTTCCATACGGCCAAGGCATTCGCGCGGGCTGTTGGCGTGAAGCGTACACATGGAACCATCGTGGCCGGTGTTCATTGCGGCGAGAAGATCGAAACATTCCGCCCCGCGAATTTCGCCCAGAATGATCCGGTCAGGGCGCATACGCAGCGCGTTCTTCACCAAATCGCCGATGGTAATGGCGCCCTGGCCTTCGAGGTTGGGCGGGCGGGTTTCCAGCGGCAACCAGTGCGGTTGCTGCAGGCGAAGTTCGGCCGCATCTTCGATGGTCAGCACGCGTTCGCCCGGATCGATCATTTTCGACAGGGCGTTGAGCATGGTGGTCTTGCCCGAACCCGTACCGCCGGAAATCACGATGTTCATCCGGCTGGCCCCGGCGACCTTTAACGCGGTAGCCATCTTTTCGCTCATGGAACCGAATTCCTTGAGCATGTCGATGGTGATCGGCTTTTCGGAGAATTTACGAATCGAGATGGCAGTCCCGCGCAATGACAGCGGCGGCACGATCACGTTCACACGCGACCCGTCCTTGAGCCGTGCATCGGCCAGCGGCGTGGTCTGGTCAACGCGGCGGCCGACCTGGTTCACGATCCGCTGCGCAATCTGGAACAGATGCTGTTCATCGCGGAACTGGATCGGGGCGAGCATGAGCTTGCCCTTCTTTTCGATATAAGTCTGGTCAGGGCCGTTGACCATGATGTCCGAAATATCGGGATCCTGGAGCAATTCTTCCAGGGGGCCGAAACCGAGCAGTTCGTCGATCAATACCTTTTCCAGCGCGAACTGTTCGCGGCGGTTGAGGGTGATTTTCAGCTCGGCCAATACTTCGAGGATGATCGGGCGGAATTCCTCGGACAATTCGTCCTTGGTCAGCGAAGCCGCTGCTTCGGGATCGACCCGTTCCAGCAGGCGCGGCAGCACTTGTTCCTTGATCTTGTGAACACTTTGTTCAAACCCGCCGGCACCGGTATTCGTTTCGATCACATTGTTGGCGCGGTCGGCCAGACGGGTCAGGGCATCGGCCTTGGCGGGTTGCGCATTTTCACCAATGCCGACTTCGACGCCTTCGCCGGGCAGGGGCGGGAACTGTTCACCCCCGGCGTGCTGTGCACCAGAGCGGTTGTGGCCGCTGTCGCCACCCTTCATGGGTTTGGCAACCCCGAATGCTGGACGGCCGCCAGCATTCATGCCCGCTGGCCCGTTCTTGCGTCCGAATGCACTCATTCTATCGTCCCCACAGGTCTATACTTCGCATTCACCCTCCTTGAAATTCGGGTGATGGCTTATGCGTGCTAATCAAGAATGGTAAACAAGTCGCAAAGGCCACACCTGAAATAGGCGTCATTTCAATCCTGATTGACTGCCTGTTTTCGCTGCCTGCCGGGTCCGCTTGGTGACTTGCAGCCACCGCAGCATGCGCCCATGGCTGCACACACCATCCCTGATCTTTGCGATCGCGTAAACTTCAGGGGCTATCGCAGTTTAGGGCTGTCCATCGATATTGGCCGACGGTATGGCCGACGCTCATCGACGGACTTTGCGATTTGGCAGTGGTCTAACCTGAATGGCGGCCAAAGTGGCCAATTTGCGCGGGACTATTGTGTGACAAGCCAAAGCAATAGCCGCGACGGCATCGCCTTCGCGCTCGCAGGTTTCGTGATTCTTTCATGCGGTGATGCGTTAATCAAGACAATTGCAGGCGAATGGTCGCCATTGGCGGTGGCCGCGCTGCGATTCACGATTGGGGCGCTCGGCCTGTCCGTGATCCTTTTGATCAGGGAAGGAAGGGCCGCTTTCCGGCCCCAAAGCCCGTGGTTGCAGGCAGGGCGGGGACTGTGCCTGGCAGTTGCCACAATGTGTTTCTTTGCCGCGATTTTCGTCATGCCGCTGGCAGAAGCGACGGCGCTGGTATTCATCGCGCCAATCTTCACCGCATTGCTCAGCGGCCCATTGCTCAAGGAACGGGTTCGCCCGGCCACATGGATCGCATCTTTTATTGCCTTCGCCGGTGTAATATTTGTCCTCCGGCCGAATTTGTCGGAAATAGGGCTGATCGCTTTGCTGCCAATGGGATCGGCATTGGCATTCAGCCTGATGATGCTGGCCAACCGGGCCGTGGCGGGGCAGGGCAGTTCGCTGTCGATGCAGGTGTTTGTGGCGGCAGGTGCAGCACCGATATTGGTCCTATGCGCAATCCTTGGCAGCATCAGCGGAGCTGAAAGATTTGCTGTCAGTTGGCCCGACTGGACAGTGATCGCCCGCTGCGCGATTGTGGCGGTCACGGCCAGTATTGCGCATTGGCTGGTCTATCTCGGTACGACCCGCGCCGGGGCGGCCACAATCGCACCGACGACCTATGTCCAGCTGCTCGTGGCGATATCCCTTGGCTGGTTGGTGTTTGGTGATAAACCTGATGTGATGACCATGCTGGGATCGGCTGTAATTATCGCTGCCGGACTGTTCTTGTGGAGCACGGGGCGCCAAAAAATTTCCTGAACAGACAAATTTGGTAAATCCCGGGTCAAACTTTATCTGCTAGGGCACATCAGTACCTGCCTCCTCCGGCACCAGCTTTTCCGGTCAATCCTAACGAGAGAACAGCCTTATATGTGTGGAATTATCGGTATCGTCAGCGGTCAGGGTGTTTCGGGCCGGCTGATCGACGGTCTGCGCCGGATGGAATATCGCGGTTATGACAGCGCCGGGGTCTGCACCATTGAAGATGGCGTGCTGGTCCGCCGCCGTGCGCAGGGCAAGCTGAACAACTTGGTCGCGGAACTGGCGGAAAACCCCGCGCCGGGATCGATCGGCATCGCCCATACCCGCTGGGCCTCACACGGCGCGCCGACCACGCATAATGCGCATCCCCACGCGACCCCGCTGGTTGCGTTGGTGCATAACGGGATCATCGAGAATTTCCGGCCGCTTCGTGATGAATTGCTGGCCGCTGGCCGCACACTTGAAAGCGATACGGACAGCGAAGTGGTCGCCCACCTGATTTCGGCCGAGGTAGAGGCCGGAGCCAGCCCGCAGGAAGCGGTGAAAACCGTGCTGCCGCGGCTGCGCGGGGCCTTTGCGCTGGCGATCACATTCCGCGAACATCCCGACATGCTGATTGGCGCGCGGCGCGGTTCGCCGCTGGTCGTGGGATATGGCGAGGGAGAAATGTTCCTCGGTTCCGATGCCTTGGCACTGGCATCGCTGACCCAGAAAATAGCCTATCTGGAAGAAGGCGACTGGGTGGTCATCACCCGGACAAGCGCCACGATCTTCGATGAAGAAAACGCCGAAGTAGAGCGTGAAATCACCACTTCCGGCGCATCGGCTGCGGCGGTCGAGAAAGGCAATTACCGCCATTTCATGCAGAAGGAGATTTTCGAGCAGCCGACCGTCGTCGCTCAGACGCTGAAGAGCTATATCCGCCAATCGGACAACAGCGTTGCCTTGCCGCAGATGGATTTCGATCTTTCGGCGATCAAGCGCATCACTATCGTTGCGTGCGGCACATCCTATTATGCCGGGATGGTGGCCAAATATTGGTTCGAACAATTCGCCCGGGTTCCGGTGGATATCGATGTCGCCAGCGAATTTCGTTACCGCGATCCGGTGCTGGAAGATGGCGGGTTGTCGCTGTTCATTTCGCAATCAGGGGAAACCGCCGATACGCTTGCCGCGCTGCGCCATTGCAAGGCTGCGGGCCAGACAATTGCCGTGGTCGTAAATGTGCCCACCAGTTCGATGGCGCGCGAGGCGGATTTGCTGCTCCCCACCCACGCCGGACCTGAAATCGGGGTTGCCTCGACCAAGGCGTTTACCTGCCAATTGGCAGTGCTGGCCGCTTTGGCGGCGCATCTGGCGGTAAAGAAGGGCCGGATGGACCCGGCGGAGGAGCAGGAAGTGGTCAAGCATCTGCTTGAAGCCCCCGCCGCGCTCAACGCTGCGCTGGATCATGATGATGATATCGCGGCGATGGCGCCGCTGATCGCGCCGGCGCGTGATGTGCTGTATCTCGGGCGCGGGCCGGATTATCCGCTGGCGCTGGAAGGCGCGCTAAAGCTTAAGGAAATCAGCTATATCCATGCCGAAGGTTATGCTTCGGGCGAAATGAAGCATGGGCCGATCGCGCTGATCGATGAAGCGGTGCCGGTAATCGTGCTCGCTCCGTCTGGCCCGCTGTTTGAAAAGACCGTGTCAAACATGGAAGAAGTGCGCGCCCGCGGCGGCCAGATTGTACTTATTTCCGACCGCGAGGGCCTGGCCGAAGCGGGCGAGGGTTGCCTGGCCACCATCGAAATGCCCCGCGTCCATCCCCTGATCGCGCCGCTGGTCTATGCCGTGCCTGTGCAACTGCTCGCCTATCACACCGCCTGCGTCAAAGGCACCGATGTCGACCAACCCCGCAATCTGGCGAAATCCGTGACAGTAGAATAGCGGGGGGCGTGTCTCTTTGTGTGGAGTTGGAATAAAGTGATGTCGCTTTAATAAAGTCTTGTCGATTTAATAAAGACGTTTCATTTTTTGGGCTACATCATTTCGATCCATTTCTAAGCAACGCATCAATTTGACGAACAGCCTGGGCTGGTCGGTAGGTCTAAAATTTCAGCGAAAAATGGGAGAATGAGAGGTCTGCAAAGCTCCCCATGTCGGTCATTGAGGCTTTGCCGCGGATCGCCTTCTAGCAGACATCAAATCGATGCGGGGAAATGTCCGCTTCGTTGGACGAACCGGAATGTCTCCTTCCAGGAGCGCGAAGAGGTTAGCGGACATTGCGGTGGCGACCACTCCTGTCAGCATTGCGCCCCGAACTCGGACGTAAAAGCTCCGCCAACAGCTTCATGAAAGCGGACATCGAATGAGCTCGTACGACGTGGCTGAAATGTCGGATGACCGGTAAATCGCCTTTCGGGGAAGCAATGGGCTAAGCCGCCATTCGTTCATGTTGGCGGAAATCTGCTCCCGGACGGCCAAGTAGTCGGATATTCGGCACAGCCGGTTTCGGGGCGTAACTTGCAGATAGCCGCCATGAGATGTCGCTACCGCCGTTGGCAGCTGCAGACTTCATGACCTTACCTTCAGCGCAACTTCATCAGCGCCAGCGTCGTCGTCTCCTCCGTGTCGAGTTTGTTCGCGAAATGAGTCGCGATGGAGGGCCGGTAGACCGGCCACATGCTTCGCAGCAGTGCACATCCTTCTTCGGTGACTTTGAGCACCTGTCCGCGACCGTCGTCCGCACAGTCCTCGCGCATGATGTAGCCAGCCTTCTTCAGCCTGTCGGTCAGTCGGGACAGGTTGTATTGCGCCAGCAGCATCCGCTGCTGAAGCTGAAAGGGTCGCAGGCCCTCGGGTTTGGCGCGATTCAGCTCCAGAAGCGCGTCGTACCAGGAGAGCCGGGGGAAGCTCCGCCGCCTGATGCGGCCCGGCATCACGACGATTGCCAATTCTGCGGTCGTCACGGAGCAGCTTCAACCAAAACTGACGTCTGTTGGTGTTCCATACCGCCAGCGGCGCGGGCTAGCAGTTCGTAAGGTTCAGGAGCGCTACGTGTTGGACTTACCAGCCCTAGGATCGAACCAATTGCTCAACCAGCAGGATTGGCTAGTCGGCGTGGTGCTGCGGCGAGCAGGTTCGCCGCGGTTGGGCTTCTCCTTGGGGCACCGCAATGGTGCGCTGTATCCCTGGCGCACAATTGGCGGGGATGAGTGTTCGGCGCATTATCCCACCGGCGCGGCGCAATATCATATCAATGCGGATATTGCCTATGCATTGAGCATGTACCGCGCGGTGACGGGCGACGAGGCGCTGGTTCGCGATGCTGCGGAAATGCTGTTTGAAACCGCGCGCATCTGGCTGGAAATTGGCCATTTCAACCCACGGCGCGGCGGGGCCTTCACTATCCACGGGGTGACCGGCCCCGATGAATATACCGGACTGGTGGATAATGATTTCTACACCAACGCGATGGCGCGCAGGCACCTTGACTTTGCCGCCGATCTGGCCGGGGACATGGCGCATGATTGCCCGGAGATGTTCGAGCAGCTGAAGCGCCGGATTGCGCTGTCGGAGCAGGAAATCGAGCAATGGCGGGCCGCTGCCGCTGCCATGTGGCTGCCAACCGATCCGCAGCTGGGTGTGCACCCGCAGGATGACAGTTTTCTCGACAAGCCCGCATTCGCCCTTGCCGACGTTCCGGCAGACCGATTTCCGCTGCTACTGCACCACCACCCGTTACTGTTGTTTCGTCACCGCCTGTGCAAGCAGGGCGATGTAATCCAGGCGTTGAGCCTGGTGGGGGAAACCGTCCCGCTGGCGATCAAGCGCCGCGATCTCGCCTATTACGCACCGCTGACTACGCATGATTCCACGCTTTCGGCCACTGCCTTCGCCATCCTGACGGCAGAAACCGGCGATGACGCGGAGGCGCTGGCTTTCCACCGCGAGGCCGCGCTGGTCGATCTGGAGGATCGCCACGGCAACAGCCACCACGGGGTACACATGGCCGCTATGGCTGGCAGCTGGTCGGCCCTGGCGATGGGTTGGGGCGGGTTGCGGGTTATCGGCGGACAATTGCATCTGCGGCCAAGGTGCCCGGCGGAATGGCAATCGTACCGTTTGCGTCTGCACTGGCGCGGATCGCTGGTGGAAATCACCGTCAATGCCGCAGGTGCAAATTATCGGCTTTGCGAAGGGCCACCACTGACCCTGTTCGATCACGGGCGCGTTATAACCCTGGACAAGGGTGAATTCACGATGCCGCGGCCGCAGGTCGATGCCGTGATCTTTGATCTCGACGGGGTGCTGACGGACACAGCCGAGGCGCATTTCCAGGCATGGAAGCGGCTGTGTGACGAGGAAGGCCTGCCATTCGACCGACCGCTAAACGCCCAGCTCAAAGGTGTCGACCGGGCTGCTTCGCTGACCCTGATCCTCGATGCGGCGGGAGTGCAAACAAACGAAGACGCTCGCAGCGCAATGATGGCCCGCAAAAACGGCTATTACCGCGAGGCGATTGCACATTATTCGCCAGCGGATCTGTTTCCAGGTGCGCGCGAATGCCTCGAAGCGTGCCTCGCCGCAGGCCTCCGGATCGGTCTGGCCTCGGCCAGCCGAAACGCGCGCGACGTTATCCGTGCGCTGGGGATCGAGGGGCTGTTTGATTGCGTTACCGACGCTGCCACAATCGAGCGCGGCAAACCCGATCCGGAAATCTTCCTCACCACTGCCAGAACGCTGGGCTGCGATCCGTCACGCTGCGTCGGGGTAGAGGATGCGCGCGCAGGGGTTGCCGCGATCAAGGGCGCCGGAATGCGCGCCATCGGGATCGGCGATCCAATGGAATTGAGCGCGGCGGATATTGTCGTCCCCACGATCGCCTCGCTCGGCATGGAATCGTTAACTGGTCCGTTCACCGCGACCACATTACCAATTTGACCACGGAGAGAGAAAAATGACCTATAAGAACAGATGGCTTACATCAGCCGCAGCGGCTGCGCTGCTTTGCCCGGCTACGGCGCTGGCCCAGACTGCCCAGACGGCTCCTGCCGAACAAGCATCCGAAACCTATGATGGTGACGTGATCGTCGTGACCGCGCGCCCGGGTGGTTCTGGCCAGCGCAAACAGGATGCCGCCTATGCCATCACATCGATCGACAGTAGCGCCATCGACCAGGTGGCGCCCAACAGCACGGCTGATCTGCTCTCGGTTGTTCCGGGCGTGTGGTCGGAAAGCTCAGGGGGCCAGAACGGCGCCAACATCTTCGTCCGCGGCTTTCCCGGCGGCGGCGATGCAGAGTTTGTGACCTTCCAGTACGAAGGTTCGCCATCATTCCCGCCGCCCACCTTGTCGTTCCTTGAAAATTCGCAGCTTTTCCGGATTGATGAAACGGTCGAACGGCTGGAAGCGGTACGTGGCGGCCCGGCGCAGGTCTTCTCCAATGGTCAGGTCGGCCTTACTGCCAACCTGATCGCCCGCAAAGGCGGCGATACCTTCGAAGGGTTGGTAAAGGCCAGTGTCACCGATTTCGGCGACAAGCGGTTTGATACGGTAATCAGCGGGCCGCTGGGCGATGATACCGGCTTCATGGTGGGCGGTTTCTACCATTCGGGTGATGGCCTGCGGGATGCGGGTTTCACTGCCGAAGAAGGCGGCCAGATCAGCGCGAATATCACGCATGATTTTGGCGCGGGCAAGATTACCGTGTGGGGCAGGTACCTCAATGATCGCGGCGCCTGGCTGCTGCCGATCCCGGTTATCCAGAACGCCGATGGCAGTCTTGAAGATTTCCCGGGCTTCGATCGCGGCACAGGCACTTTCAACGGGCCCGAAACGCGCCTTTCCACCCCCAATGACGGGGTGACGATCGACCAGTCAGAAGGCCGCGGGGCCGATCTGGTCAATTTCGGGGCCAATCTCGATTATTCGCTTTCGGACACGGTTTCGCTGTTCAGCAAGACCAGCTATCTCAAGGGCTCGGCCGATACGCGCGGGCTGGTTCCGGCCGGACCGCCGACCACGGTGGCTGAAATTGCCGGGCGCTTCGGTGCCGGTGTCGGCAGCGTCACCTACGCCAATGGCGGAGGCGCATTCAATCAGGCGGATGCCGTGATCGAAGTTGGCGCATGGCGTGTGGACAAGGATCTGGAATCCTTTGTAACCGAAAATGGACTGACCTTTGATTTCGGTGCGAATACACTCACAGCAGGTGTTTACTACGCTTCGTTTTCTTCGCGTGACCGCTGGAACCTGGGCAATTTCCTCCTGCTCGAAGCAGTCAGCAATCCGCGCGTGCTCAACATGACCCTGGATGACAGCCGGCCCGTAACGCGCAATGGCTTTACCCGCGGTTCGTTCTTCAACGTCAACGCTGATTACGACGGCGAAGATGTGGCCGCCTATTTGTCCAACGAATGGCAGGTCAGTGAACAATTGCGCATCGATGCGGGCATCCGCTGGCATCGCCACAAAGTGACCGGCAGCCTTGAAAACAACGATTTCGGCGTCGATACCGATGGCGATCCCGACACCTTGTTCAACAATGGCGATGCGGTTCTGAACGGTACTTTCTCGAACATCGAGTTCTCGAAAAGCCGGGCCGCCTGGACGGTGGGCGCCAATTACGCCTTTACCGATGAATTCGGCACTTTCCTGCGGTACAGCCGGGGCAACAGCTTCCCGCAATTCGACCAGCTGCGCGATGGTTTGCGTCTGGTGCAGGAAATCGACACATTCGAAGGTGGTCTCAAAGTTACCAAGCGCGATTACAGTGTCTATGCCACCGTGTTCTACAATGAATTCAGCGGAATCCAGAACACGCAGATCGTCAATGGCGCGCCGATCCCGAATGTCGGCTCGGCCAACGCCCTGGGTGTGGAGCTGGAAGCCGAAGTGCGCTCGTTCGAAGGCCTGAGCCTGGGCGGGAACGTGACTTATCTCAACGCGGAATATGATAATTTCTTCGCATTGGGCGGGTCGGTTGACGCATCGGGCAACCAGCTCGAACGTCAGCCTGAATGGCAGGCGCGCGGCCGGGCGGCCTATACTGCCAGCTTCGGCGGTTTGGAAGCCACGGTGTTCGGATCGGCGCAATGGGTCGATTCGCGCTTCTCGGACAATCTCAATACCCAAGTCCTTCCGTCTTATACCAAGGTGGACGCCGGCATTGCGGTGGATGTGAATGAGCAGCTGACCTTGATGGCCACGGCTGACAATCTGCTTGATTCAAAGGGGCTTACCGAAGGCAATCCGCGCGTGGTCGGTTCGCAGGGCGTTGGACCCATCCTGGCGCGGCCAATCCTTGGCCGGTCGTTCACCTTCAGCGCACAGTTCACATTCTGAACTGTGAGCCAATCCCATCCCGAAAGGATATATCCTTCGGGTCGCAACCGCCGGGCGGGCATGGTGCCCCCCGGCGGTTTTACTCTATATCCTGCGCGAAAGGATGAGTGATGCTCGTTAACCGGACCCGTGTGCTTTTTGCCATTGTGCTTTCGTATATGCTGTTCGCGATTTTGCTGAACAGTGTGGGCACGGTTATCCTTCAAGCGATCGCCTCGCTCGGCCAGACGAAGTCCAGTGCCTCGATTCTCGAAGCGTTCAAGGATCTGCCGATTGCCGTCACCTCGTTTCTTGTTGCATCGCTGCTGCCGCGTTTCGGCCTTCGCAACAGTATGGCACTGGCAGCCGCAATGGTCAGCCTGGCCTGTGTTGCCATGCCTCTGGTGCCGACCTTTGCCACCACAAAGCTGCTGTTTGCCGTAACCGGCGCAGGTTTCGCGCTGACCAAGGTTTCGGCCTATGCCATGGTCGGCCTGGTGGCGCGCGACAAGGCCGATCATGCCAGTTTGATCAGTACGATCGAGGGGCTGTTCATGATTGGCGTGCTTTCAAGTTATTGGCTGTTCGGTGCTTTCATTGACAGCAGCAATCCGCAGAGCCTTGGCTGGGTCAACGTCTATTGGCTGCTGGCCATCGCGGCAGCCATGGTCGCAGTGGTGGTCAAGACCACACCCCTTGACGAGAGTGCCGCGCAACCGGAAAGCGGCGCGCCAAGCAGCGATTTTTCTGCCATGTTCGTGCTGGCTGCGCGGCCGCTGGTGTTGGTTTTCCTGCTCTGCGCCTTTCTGTATGTGCTGGTCGAACAGGCGATCGGCACCTGGCTGCCCACCTTCAACAATGAAGTGCTGCATATGCCGCAAGCGATGAGCGTGATGGCGGCCAGCCTGTTTGCCGGTGCCACCGCCGCTGGGCGGCTGGGGGCTGGCTTTGTGCTGCGGCGGGTGCCATGGTTCACCGTACTGGCCAGCTGCATTGTGATGATGGCCCTGCTGCTTCTGCTGACGCTACCGCTTACACGCGGGCTTTCACCCGATCCCCAAATGAACTGGGCGAGCGCGCCGCTGGCTGCGTTCATTCTGCCGATGGCCGGGTTGTTTCTTGCCCCGATCTATCCGGTAATCAATTCGCGCATTCTCTCCGCGCTGCCGCCGTCCGATCACGCGGTGATGACCGGACTGATCGTGGTATTTTCAGCACTGGGGGGAACCACCGGTTCCTATGTCACTGGCCAGACCTTCGCTGCGCTTGGCGGCGAGACTGCCTTTTATTTCTCGCTTGCGCCGTTGGCGTTACTGCTGGCGGCAACAACCATGTTCAAACGACTGGGTGACAGGGACGAGCGTAAACCCGAAATCTCCTGACTTGCCCCTCCAGCGGAGGTCAATTTCCCAGCTGGCTATAGCGTTCGCCCCTTGGCGGCAAACATCAGCGCGAGCACTTGGGGAAGGTTTTTGACACCGATTTTAGCAAAGGCGTTGGCGCGGTGAACCTCCACGGTGCGAACACTCAAACCCAACTCGTTTGCTACCGACTTGTTCGCGTCACCCTGAACCAGCAGATCGATGACTTCGGCTTCGCGCGGCGACATACGATCAAGGAGTTCCTGCGCTTCGTGCTTGCTGAATTTGGTCTCACCCGTCTGCGCCAGATTGTCGTATGCGGCGTCGAGTAACCCCACAAGCTCTTCGAATTTAAACGGCTTTTCCAGAAAATCCACTGCGCCGAGCTGGATTGATTTCACCGCCATGGAAATGTCGCCGTGTGCAGACATCATGATGGTCGGCCAGTTTATCCCTTGCTCTCTCAGCAGGGTGAGGGTTTCAAGACCATCAATCCCCGGCATTTTGACATCCAGAAGGAGCGGCGCAGGGGGGAGGGACGCTGCCCCATCAAGGAAATCCTGCGCACATACAAAGGGCCAACCGACGATGTTGACCGATGCCAAACTAAAATGAAGCGATCGGCGAACGTCGCTGTTATCATCCACGACATAAACTCGCTTCTGATCGTCTTCCTTGCCCGCGGTGGACAGAATTTCATGACGGTCCGTCAAATCCTCTTCAATCATCAATTCGCCCTCATTCGTTGATATCTCTGGCGCTACAAAAATTCGGCGCATTCACTTTGAATGGAACGCTTGTTTGACCTTTGCTGCAAGAATATACAGTCCTGCCTATCTTGATAGACCTTAACGGATGACAGGGTGATTAACAAAAACTAGCAGCTTTGCCGAAGTTTCCACAGCTTTCCTGGCTGCTTCGCAGGGTGCAGTGGGTCTGGCATGACTACGCAATTTGCCAACAAGCGGATGGTTTCCAGTCCGAACACGCGCCCGCCCCATCGGCTTGCTGACACCCCCACAATCGCGCTGCTACTATCGGGACAATCATGGCGCTAGAATCGCAACTTTACATCAGCAAATATGTCGGCCGGGACGAACAAGCTCGCTCGGATGTCGAGGACATTGTTTCTTTGGTGTCCATGAAGAATGCCTCGATCTCGGTGACGGGCGCACTTATTTTTACCGGGAAGCATTTTGCGCAAATACTCGAAGGAGAAAGTGAAAGTCTCGATCGGTTGATGGCTTCAATTGCACGCGATCCGCGCCATGAAATAGTGAAGACTTTTGTTCGCACTAAAATAAGTGATCGCCGCTTCCCCTCATGGGGCTTGGCCTATGCGGGACAGTCTCACTTCGTGTCAGGCCATATTGCCCGCCTGATCACTAGTGGTCAGGCGACGACGACAAGGCGCGGCGAAAGATGGCTGATTGAGCTCATGGAAGAATTTTCAGGATAAAATTGCCATCCGGGATTGCGTTTACGACTCGACAGAAAGTGTTGGGATCGTGAAGCAGAATTCGGAGCCATCGGGTCCGGTCCGTTCCAGCCAGATTCGCCCGCCATGGCTTTCAACGATGGTACGGGAAATTGACAGGCCAATGCCCATCCCGTCTTCCTTTGTGGTTTCGTTGAGTGCGAACAGAGTATTCTTAGCCGCATCAGCCACGCCGGTACCGCAGTCTTTCACGCAAATCGTAATGAAGCCCTCGCGATGTTTGGCACAAATCTCCACTTTCTGGCGATCCGGGCTGGATGCGGACTCCTCGGCATTTTTAAGCAAGTTGATGATGACCTGCTGTATTTGTATCCTGTTGGCTGTGACCATTACGGGTTCTTCCGTTCGATCCACGATCTCAACGCTTGGCTCTGCGCCTGCGATTACTAGCTGGATACATTCGGAAATGGCTGAAGTCATATCGAAAACGGTTTTCTTAACTTCACCGGTTCGAGTCAGTTTGCGAAGATTCCTGACCATGTCGCCTGTTCGCTCTGCTATTTCGGCGATGGCCAGAACTGCGTCCATGGCTGACTGCCGGCCACTTTCTGACGAAGTTTCCAGGTGGACCTTTCCAGCGGCGGCATAATTTGCAATTGCAGTGACGGGCTGATTGAGTTCGTGCGCAAGCGTAGCTGCCATTGTACCCATCGCGTTCATGCGCGATAGCTGAATCACCTGGGTGTTGAGCACAGTCAATTCCTCTCGGGATTTGTGTCTTTCAGTGACATCATACCCTTCAACAAAAAGGCCCGAAACAGATCCGTCAGCGGCGTAAATCGGCTGATAGACAAAATTACAATAGCGCCTCTCCAGGGCAACATTTTCGCCGTTCGGGACAAAGACTTCAATATCACGTCCGTGGTATGGAACCCCAGTCGTGAAAACCTCATCGATTATTTCTACAAATCCCTGCTCGGTGATTTCAGGCAGTGCTTCGGCGACAGTTCTGCCAACCAGATCCGGGCAATTCACGAACCTTTCGAAAGATGAATTGGCATAGGTGAAACGATGTTCGGGGCCGTCAGTCCTCGCGATAAAGCCAGGTGCGTTATCATACATTGCATCATGCTGTTCCCGCTTCGAGCTAAGGTGATTCGCGGGCTCCTCGTGCCGGACAACCGAAATGAAATTGTGGGACAGGGTATTGTTTAGGCTGCGCACGGAACCCGCAAAGGCAGTCGCAAGAAATGTTTCACCGCCCAGTGGCCGGCATTCCAGACTCCATGCCCCGGCCTGGCCGGCAGAAATTGCCAGGTAGATGGAATGAAGGGAGGCGGGGCCAAAGCTCTGAGCCAGAACTTTATCGAGCGGGCAATCCAGGATGAACTGCCGGGGGCGTTTCGTAAGCTCGAGAAAGCTGTCATTAACGAAGACGACGATCAGGTCATCATCGATGCGATCTGCGACGAGCATCGGGATCTGGCTGGCCGCAGCAGCGCCGAAAAACGGGCCAAAATCTTCGCACACCATATTTGCGCTCAAGATCCGGGGCAGATCACCTGTGATGGTCGGTTCGGTCAACTTGCCCTTTCCAAGCTGTGCGCAGCTTACGGATCGCCATGAAACCTAAATTCGTATTCCTTAATGGTGCGTAAACAGCCAAACCTGTCGCCTTCCGGTGACCTGCGTTGGCGAATTTCCGCGATTCGGCCTTAGCAGCATTAAGTCATCTGCTAAGTAGTGTCCCCCCCTATTTCCCAGGGGGAGTGGTTGACAGCGATCATCTTTTCGTGCTGCCACGCCTGGTGCTAAAAAAGCATGGCGGTGGCTGGTATTGGAGCAGTTGCTTGGACCCTCTGAAAGCTTCGGGAGCTGAGTTGGAAATGGCAACTTTGTCACGTCAGGAAGGCGCTGAAGAGCCTGACAGGCAATCGCCTGAATTCCTCAAGAAAATGTATGACCGGGTCTCTGTCCTGGGGAAAATTGGCGTCTGGGAATGCGATCTTGCCACTGAAGAACTGACATGGACCGACGCTGTCTACGACCTGTTCGGCCTTCCAAGGCAATCCAGATTGGACCGGGCTGTTACCTTGGACTGCTATGAGCCCAATTGCCGCCGTGAGCTGGTGAGGCTTCGGGACCAAGCAATCGACACTTGCTCCAGTTTTACCGTCGATGTGGCCCTGCGCAGCAAGCTGGGCAAATTGCGCTGGATCAGAATTACCGGCGAGGTGGAACAAGAAGGCGGCCGGGCAGTGCGGATATTTGGTACCAAACAAGATATTACGCAGGAAAAAATCGCGCAGCAGACGATCCTGGCGCTCCAGACGGAACTTATTCACGCATCCCGCCTTAGTGCGATCGAGGCGGTGCGATCGACTTTAGCCCACGAATTGAATCAACCGCTCGCGGGGCTGGCTCTTTATGTCTCGGCAATGCGCAACATGGCGGACAAAGGACATGTCGACCCAGCTGGATCGGCAATCCTGGATGGCATAGAGAGCTGCGCGTTGAAGGCTGGCCAGATCATGCGCGATATCCAGAACATGCCCGCAATCGAGCAAGCGAGGCCGGCCTTGTTCAACCTGGATATTGCAATACGAGAGGCTTCCGCAATCGCGCTTAAAGGAAGCTATCACACCATCAATCTGGTTTATTCGGGTAGCCACGGATTGCAGGCAATCGGCGATTCCGTTCAGATCCAGCAGGTCGTAATCAATCTGATCCGAAATGCCTGTGAAGCTTTGTCCGG
>JAGXGU010000036.1 GCA_024636575.1 Altererythrobacter sp. | reverse complement strand
GCGATCACATTGGCAACCGGGATACGGACCACGGCACGCAGCCCCTCTACCCAGCCATATTCCCTGGCTGTAAACCCGAAACGCCACGCCACGCGCCAGGCAAAACTGGCGAAGTTCAGGATCAGGATAATCCGCAATTCAGGCGTCAGCTCCATTCCCTTGCCCAGCCCCGAAAGGTTCAGTAGCCAGCCGAACGTCACCATCACCAGCAAGGCATAGGCCAGCGCCAGGACCAGCGCGGTTATCGGACCGCAGCGGTCACGCAACCGCATCCATATTTCTGCCGGGCGGCCATGCCATCCAAGCCGGTCCCACCCCTGTAAGGCAATGCCGTGAATCCAGCGTGTTTTCTGACGCACCGCAAGATCAAGCTCGGCCGGGAAATAGGCTCTCGTCGCCACCAATTGTCCCCCCGGGCGGCGATAGCGCAGGAACCGGGCGGTTCCGCCCATCGCGGAAATGCCCAGACCCAATTCGTAATCCTCGGTCAGACAATCCGCTGCGAAGGGAACCCCATCCGGCTTTATCCGGGCAAGCGCGTCCAGCGCATCGCGGCCGATCGCGCACCCAACACCGGCCAGCGGCATCCCGGCACGCAAGGCATCGCGCACCACCATCGCCTTGCCATGTGACTCGGCAAATTCTTCGCAATAGTGGCTGCCTATCCACGGGCTGTGCGGCTGGGGAACGGGCAGGACAGGCAATTGCGCCAGATCGGCATCATCCATCGCCGCGTCAAGCAGGGCCAGTCCGGCGGGATCAACCATATCTTCCGCATCATGGATCACCACCATCCGGGCCCGATATCCGCTGCGTTTCTCGTCTTCGTCCAGCGCCCGGTACAGGCGATTGAGGCAATCGGCCTTGGTGGTCGGGCCGGCGCGATCATGAATCACCAGGCGCAGTCGATGATCACCTGCGCCGGCCACGGTGACCGCGTCTATGGTGGCCTGGTCATTGCTATAGCAGCCAACATAAACCCGCATGGCCGATTGCGGCCAGACCCAGAGCATATGGTCGATAGTAGTCCCGATAACCCCGGCTTCCTGCCAGGTCGGCACAAAGATCGCCGCTGTCCCGGACAGCTCGCCGGGATAGCCCGGAGTCCCGGCTCTGTCGGGCGTGTCTGCGGGCAACAGGCGTGTTCTGGCCCGCCCGGTCAATCGCAGCCAGAGCCAGGCTAGATCCATGCAGATTTCGTCCGCCGCACCGATCAGGAAAAACACCCCGGCGAACAGCAATAGCTCATGTTGAAACAGCATAAGCCATTCAAAAGGCGTAAAAGCTCCGACAGTCAAATTGTTGTCCTCTATAGCTTTTTGTACCTATCCGAGGCTGACGGAGCTTGCAACGCGCAAAGATTTGCGAAAGAGGGGGCGCAACATTATGCCAGAATCAAAAGCTCCCCCCCTAGCCTTCCTTGCGCCCGTACGGGCCTTGTTCGTCGGTGATGCCTCTGCAGGGGTATTGCTGATCCTGGTAGCGATCGCCGCGATGATCGTCGCGAACTCGCCGCTGGCTTACGAATATTACCATCTGTTCCACGGGAAAATGTTCCCGGACTCGGTATTCAAGCTCAACACGATGCATTTGTGGATCAATGACGGGTTGATGGCGATCTTCTTCTTCGTCGTCGGACTGGAAGTGAAGCGCGAATGGATCGAGGGCCAGTTATCGACGAACGAGCAGCGGCGATTGCCGATTCTTGCCGCTGTCGCAGGAATGGCGGTCCCGGCGCTCGTTTATTCTTTCTTTGTGTGGGACGAACCCGCGCGCCTGCTGGACGGGTGGGCGATTCCGGCAGCGACCGATATTGCCTTTGCGATGGGTGTGCTCGGCCTGCTGGGCAACAGGGTGCCGGCTTCGCTGAGGCTGTTTCTGCTGACCGTGGCCATTGTCGATGATATCGGCGCGGTGCTGGTTATCGCGCTGGTCTATACGCCGGGCATCAAATTGGCCTGGCTGATCGGCGCCATCGTGACGGTAGGCGTAATGTTGGGCCTGAACCGCATGCGGGTTACCAGCACCCCGGTTTTCATCGGCCTGGCGATCCTGCTGTGGTTTCTGGTGCTAAATTCGGGCGTCCATGCAACGATCGCAGGTGTCGTAGCGGCGCTGACCATTCCCATGGTGGGCAAGAATGATGACACGATGCTGGAACGCATCGAGCATGCTCTTGCCCCGTGGAGTGCCTATCTCATCGTGCCGATATTCGGCTTCGCCAATGCCGGGGTTGCTCTGGCTGGTATCGGCATTGCCGGAATCGTCGCGCCGCTGCCCGTGGCGATCGCAGCGGGTCTTTTCCTGGGCAAGCAAGTGGGCATTTTCAGCGCCATCTGGATCGCCGACCGGATTGGTTTCGCCGCGCGCCCGCATAATGCAAGCTGGCCGGAGATATGGGGCGTTTCGATCCTGTGCGGGATCGGTTTCACCATGTCGCTGTTCATTGGCGAGCTGGCATTCCCCGGCTACCGCCTGTTGATCGACGAAGCGAAGATCGGGACATTGCTCGGTTCACTCATATCGGCGATCATGGGTTTCGCGATTCTCCGCATGACCACTACCCACCCGAACGGCCGGATTGCCGAACAGAATTGATCCGCGCGGACGTTACCCCGCCCGCTACCAGCTGCCGCTGTTCTGCATGCTTGCCCACGGTTCCTGCGGCGGCAAATTACCGTCCTGCAGCAATTCCACCGAGATTCCATCGGGTGATCTCACGAAGGCCATGTGCCCGTCCCGCGGCGGCCGGTTGATTGCCACCCCTGCATCCATAAGACGCTGACAGGTGTCATAGACATTGTCGACGCGGTAGGCGAGGTGGCCGAAATTGCGCCCGCCATCATACTGTTCAGGCGCACTGCCATCCTCCGGCGGCCAATTATAGGTCAGTTCGACCTCCGCCACGCCTTCCTGCCCTGGTGCCGCCATGAAGATTAGTGTGAAGCGGCCCTGCTCGCTGTCGAAACGGCGCACTTCCTCCAGCCCGATCAGGCCGAAGAATTTCACCGTCGCATCCGGATCTGAAACACGGATCATGGTGTGAAGGTAGTGAATCATGGAATTGGCCTTTGTTGTTCAAAAACGGTTCATCGATATAAATGCACAGTTCACCGCAGCTAATGCAACGATGCGGAGGCGTTTGAGGGAGGATGCGATGAATGAAGGCTCGAAGCAAGCAGCGGTAGAGACCAGCGATGGTTTCCGGGCTGAAGGGGGCTTTCTGGATGATCCCTCCACTCGCCGCTGGCTCGGCACGGCGGTTATACTATCGGCGGGAATCATGATGAGCGGATATCTGCTCGGCAATGGCTTGCTGCGGGCGAAGGAAGCCGAACGCGCGGTGACCGTTCGCGGACTGGCGGAACGGGATGTGATCGCAGATCTGGCCACGTGGACCATTTCCTACGCGGCCACATCTCCCAGTCTCACCACTGCCCAGGCGAAAATGCAGGAAGACACGGCGACCATTGAGAAATTCTTCGATGATCTGGGTTTCCCAGCTGACACGCTGCAACCAACTGGCGCCAACGTGTCCAGCACCACCTATGACGGCGTGACAAGTTATTCAGTGCGGCAACGCCTGTCCCTGCGCACAACCGACATCGCACGGGCGCAGAAAGCGGTTTCGCGCCAGTTCGATCTGGTCAATCGCGGGGTGTTTCTGGAGGAAGGATCCGCCATGTCCTACTCCTTCACCAAGTTGAACGAGATCAAGCCCGAAATGGTCGCGGAGGCAACCCGCGATGCGCGGTCCTCCGCCGAACAATTCGCCCAGGACAGCGGCACCAGCGTTGGGCCGATCAGCGAAGCTACGCAGGGTTACTTCACCATTGAAGCGCGCGACGGCGATAGCAGCGGCTGGGGCGTATCCGACACGCCGTTCAAGAAAGTGCGCGTGGTCACGACGGTCAAATTCTCGCTCGACTGAACGAAAAGGGGGCCCGCGCCGCAATGGCGCGAGCCCCCCATTCTGAATTCGAAAATTCGGTTTAGAAACTGGCGCTCAAGGTTACGACAATTGCATCGTCAGTAAACTGGTAATCACCGGGCAAATAATCGCCCTCTGCACCGACATAGGCAACGCCCAGGCTAAGCGGGCCGTAAACGGCGGCTTCGGCGCCGATCGACCAGTCGAATGCCTTGCTGTCATTGGTGAAGGTCAGGAAGCCGTCGGTGTATCCCAGATGGCCCGTGACGGTAAGCGGAGTGCCCGGCACGCCAACACCGAGATCGGTGTAGACATAGATATTGTCCGTCCCGCCCAGCGAATCCTGCTCGGGCGCATAGGCCACGCCAACGGTTGCCTCTGCCGGGCCGAAGGTAAAACCGAGTGAACCGTAGAATTCGGTATAATCGAAATCGCCCGGACCGGCGTTGGGGTAAATATACTGGATCACGCCGACATCGAGCGCGAGCCCTTCGGTCAGGTTCCCGCTCCAGCCGCCATAGATGTCGAGTTCGGTCGAACCATAGCCAACCGTGTCTTCATCGAGCGAGGAAGCCCAGGTGCCGACGTAGAAACCCGAATCATGCGCGACATCTACGCCGCCCTGTATGGCCAGATCACCGCCGGAAAGGTCGACACCGCGAAAGCGATACTCACTCGCAATGGCTACATTGGCAGAAACGGAAATCGACGATTCGCTCGTCTCCTGCGCAAATGCCGGAGCCGCAAAAAGAGTCGATGTGGATAGAATAGTTGCAGCGGAGAGGCTGCGAATGGACGTTAGCATGACAAACTTCCTTGTCTGTGTGAGTTGCTTCGTCCCACCTGCGCGTCTGCCGACTGCATCGTTTGATGTGCATTGCCTGACAAATACGCAATAAACTTGCAGCAATCTTGTGCACTGCACAAGACAAATTGCCGGAAAGGGGCAGGCAAGCATTCAACTGTGTTATTTATGACACCATACCCCATATGATTAAGCAACCGGACAGGCGTTGCGATGCAGGGGTAGCTGGCTTAAGCGACGGATCAAACCGGTAATGTGATCGTTGAAGGTCGTCGATTTCGAACTGACGTGTGTGCAACAGGCGGTAGTTCCAGGGGCATATCCCCACCAAGAATCAGGTTAATTTTCAATCCATGTTCCAATTCCTTCGCCAGTTCTTCCGTTCCGCGCCCGCCGGGCCAGCCGCAAAAATGCCGGCCGGACAGCGGGCCTATGTCATCGGCGATGTCCACGGCCGGCTTGATCTGTTGGAACAATTGATTGATGCGGTCGAACAGGATGATGGAGAGGCCTCCCCTGCTGAAACCACTGTCATCCTGCTGGGCGATCTGGTTGATCGCGGGCCTGACAGTGCCGGTGTAATCGACCGCGCGCGCCGCTGGAAAACCGCGCGGCAGGTGCGGATTCTGGCCGGCAATCACGAGGAAATGTTTCTCGAATCCTTCACCGATCTCAATGTGCTGCGGCATTTTCTCAAGCATGGGGGCCGCGAAACCGTGTTAAGTTATGGTGTGGACCAGCGCCGGTATAACGAGGCATCGCTTGAAGAACTGCAGGAAATCATGCGCCGCCATGTGCCGGATGCGGACCGGAAATTCCTCGAGTCGTTCGAGGAATATATTACCCTTGGCGACTACGCCTTCGTCCACGCCGGAATAAATCCGGGATTGCCGCTGGTGGCCCAGACCCGGCGGGACATGCTGTGGATCCGCGATCCATTCCTTGGTTTTGCAGGCCCGCATTCCCATGTGATTGTCCACGGCCATACAATCGTCGAGCATGTCGAGGAGCGCAGCAACCGCATCGGAATCGATACCGGTGCCTACCGGTTAGGCCGCCTGACCGCTCTGGTTCTGGAAGGGACCGGGCGCCGCTATATCCAGGCAGTGCAAGGCGATAACGGTATCGGGATCGAATATCCAGCGGTCGCGGCCTGATCAGGGCGAGCGGGAACCTTCATCGCCCGCTCGGGCGATGAAGCCTGGTCCCATAATCGAACGCTTACCAATAGGGCGTCACGGTCCAATAACCATACGCACGGGTCTGATAATCGCGATCATAGGCTGTATCGCGGTCCGATTCCCCATAAGTTGGCGCTCCGCGAAGTTCGTCTTCGGTGACGTTCAGCTTGTATCCGCCAAGGTCGGTATCATAATCGAATTTTTCCCACGGCAGACTGTGGAGTTCGCCGCCCATCCCGAGGAATGTGCCGACCGCGATTTCGACATCGCGCGCCTGGCCGCTTTCCTTTTCGATCATTATCCGGCGGACCGAACCCATCTTGTCGCCGTCACGACCAAACACATCGGTCCCTTCGACGCGGTCACTACCTATCAAGGTGCTGTCGCGTACTTTATCATCGAGCATCATCGTATTTCTCCTTTGTCAAGCAGCGCTGAAGCCGGTTACACGCGCTGAGAATAAGGGATAAACCCGGCTATATGGGGATAACGCGCGGCGACCGATAAATGTTTCGACATTCACCGCAATTCAGCCAGTTTCTGCCGCTAATGCCCGTTGGTATCAGGGGTCATGCGGGCAATCTTGACCGCCAGATGTTGCCAGGGGGCCTGTAAGCCGGGTTCTGTCCTGCACGCGGTATGCGCGCCTTGTTTCCTTGGCGACACCGGCCGCGCAGGGGCAGCCATTCATCTAGACCGCATGTTGCCATACGGCTCGAGCAGCCAACCCGGGCGATCGATGCAAAACACATCTGCTCTGGCCGAAGCCTCGGCGCGCCGCCCCTATTTGGCCTTGCTCCGGGTGGGGTTTACCATGCCGCGTTTGTTACCAACCGCGCGGTGCGCTCTTACCGCACCCTTTCACCCTTACCGGATAAATCCGGCGGTATACTCTCTGTGGCACTTTCCCTGGGTTTGGGCCCCCAGGTTTGAACCTAAAGACTTTCACCCGGCGGGCGTTACCCGCCACCCTTGTTTTGTGGAGCCCGGACTTTCCTCGGTACCCTTGCGGATAACGCGGCTGCCAGGCCCCCTGGCAATTCCTATCTAGCGGTTCCGCGGTCACGATCCAAGAGCAATTGGAACAAGATGGCGCGTATTTGTCCGTCGATCTGGCCGTCGATCCGGTGGGGGCGCCAACGACGCTGGAATGCCTCGACCGCCTTGTGACCGTCGGTAATGTCATATCCCCAGCGTTCCAGGGCCAGATAGAACGCGCCGTCATTGTCGAACGGATCGCCGATGGAAATATGGGGAGTTGGCAGGGCCAGGCCGTATTCCGCCAGCCGGTCCCACGGAAACAGTTCGCCCGGATCGGTCTTGCGCGCTGGGGCGACATCGGAATGGCCAATCACATTAGCGCGCGGGATGTCGTGGGTTTTCACGATCCGGGCCAGTAACGGCACCAGCGCATCGATCTGCGCATCGGCAAACGGCCGATATCCCAGCGCGTGGCCGGGATGATCCAGCTCGATCCCGATGCTGGCGGAATTCACGTCCTTGTGCCCGCGCCAGTAACTGGCTCCGGCATGCCAGGCGCGTTTGTGCTCAGGAACCATGCGGGTCACCTCGCCCGCTTCGCTGATGAGATAATGCGCGCTGACTTCGGCCTCAGGGTCGCACATGCGCTGCAGCGCATGTGCGACCCTGAGGCCGAAGTCAGCGCGCATTATCTCATCAG
>JAGXGU010000035.1 GCA_024636575.1 Altererythrobacter sp. | reverse complement strand
GTGCGGATCATGTCGCTCACGCGTAATCGCCCCAGTCAAAGGTGCCGCGGAATGATTCGGTTGCCGGGCCGGTCATGATGATCCGGTCGGTATCGTCCCATTCGACAGTCAGGGTTCCGCCGGGCAGGGTCACACTGACTTCTCGCCCGACAAGACCGCGCCGCATCGCGGCAATCGCCGTGGCGCAGGCCCCGGTGCCGCAGGCCCGCGTCAAACCGGCGCCGCGTTCCCAAACGCGCAGTCGAATTGAGTCCGGGCTTTCGATGGTGGCGACGTTCACATTGATCCGCTGTGGGAACAGCGGATCGGTTTCGATTTCCGGTCCAAGCTGCGCCAGCGGCACCGCATCGCAATCATCGACGAAGAAGATCACGTGGGGATTGCCCACATTTACGCTGGCAGGATGGTCCAGGCCGTCCCATCCAACCGGCATGTCCAGCGTATCCATAGCGTAGGCAAGCGGGATCTGGTCCCATTCAAACCTTGCCTCGCCCATGTCGATACGGGCGCCGTGGCCAGCGGGTTCGATCGTAATGATCCCGCCGCTGGTTTCCACCGCTGCCTTCGCCCCGTGCAGCAGAGCGGCCGCGCGCGAGGCATTGCCGCATGATTCCACCTCTCCGCCGTCGGCGTTGAAGATACGCATGGAAAAATCGGCGATGTCGGACGGTTCGAGCAGGATCACCTGATCGCACCCGATCCCGGTATGCCGGTCGGCCAATGCAGCCGCCACCGCGCTGCTGATGGGCGGCAGCCGGTTGGCGCGTGCGTCCAGCATGATAAAATCATTGCCTAGGCCGTGCATCTTGATGAATGGGACACGCATGATCAGGCGCATCTATGCGTCTGTAGCCGGATCGTCCAGTGGCGCGAGCTCCGGGCGGAGTTGTTAGCCGTTGCGGCGGCCCGCCGTATGCTTTGTTTCTTCGATGCGCGCCTGCATCGCGGAACCTTCGGGCGGGAAAGTGCGATATCGGCCCAATCTGGTTAGCCTGGCCCGTACTTCCTCGGCGGATTCCGGCAGGCCGTAATGATATCCCTGGCCTTTGAGCGGGCCCATTTTCTTCAGTCTCTCGAGCGTTGCCTCGTCCTCGATCCCTTCCGCCGTGATCGGGATCGACAGGCCATCACCCAGCGCTATGATCGCATCGATGATCTTGCTGCCTGAATCCCCCTTTCCGTGGGCCAGATCGCCTACGAAGCTGCGGTCGATCTTCAGCCGGTCGAAGGGCAGCGACTGGAGCTGCGAAAGGCTGGAATAACCGGTGCCGAAATCGTCCAGGCTGATCCGGATTCCCTGATTTCGCAGGCTGGTGATCATTGTCCGGACCAGCCCGAGATTTTCATGCAGGCAGGTTTCAGTGATTTCGATTTCAAGCCGCCGGGCCGGGAAGTTATGCTTGACCAGCAATTTGAGCATCTTCTGCGCGAACCACGGATCGCGCAGTTCGATCGGCGAGATATTGACCGATACGGTAATCGCCGGATCCCACTGGCTGGCATCCGATAATGCCTGTTCGATCAATTTGCCCGACAGGTCCCCGATCAGCCCCAATTCTTCAGCAATCGGGATGAAGATATCCGGATTGACGATGCCCAGTTCTGGCGAGACCCAGCGTGCCAGCATTTCGAAGCCGACCAATTCTCCGCTATGGAGATCGATCTGCTGTTCGTAATAGGGTATGAATTCTCCATTGGTCAGGCCTTTGCGAATTCCGGCCTCCAAATCGTTTCTCAGCCGCAGCTGGTGTTCCATCCCTGTTTCGAACCAGAAATAGCGGTTCCGGCCCTGTTTTTTCGCATGGTACATGGCAATATCGGCGTAATGCAGCAGGCATTTTGCATCGAGCGCCCCCGTTGCTGCGCTCGTATTGGCCCCTGTGGTGGCGATACCGGCGGAAATGGTGATTTCAACTTCCTGTCCGCCAGTAAGAACAGGCCTGGAAACCGCATCGATCAGCCGGTTGACCAATTGATCTACACTGCCCTGATGGGAAGGATCAAAGCTGACCACACAGGCAAATTCGTCGCCGCCAAGCCTGGCCAACAGGCTGCCGCCCGGCAATATGTCCTTGATGCGCTGGGCAGTGGTTTGCAGGACCAGATCGCCGATCTGGTGGCCGTTGCAATCGTTGACCTGTTTGAAATTGTCGAGATCGAGCATGACGAACGCAACATGTTTGCCGGCCCCGTTTGCCTGGTTGATCAGCGAATCGGTTTCAGGCGTGATGCTGCGCCGGTTCAGGCAGTTGGTCAGCATGTCGGTTTCGGCCAGCGCGCGGGCGTTTTCTTCTGCTATCTGGTGCTGTTCCAATTCCGCCAGCAAATCGCTGTAGCGGCGCCAGCCGAAGATGATCAGCGCGATGTTGAGCAACAAGGCGTTGACCAGCATCGGATCAGGCCCCGGGCCCATTTCCAACCAGTTCCTGAAAATTTCAGGAAGGACCTTGCCGCCGATACCGACGAACATCAGAATAGCGGATGCGATGATACCCAGGGCAATGAAATCGCGCCCGGCCTCCTGTCGCCTGCTCTTCAGTTCGGCAATCTTTTCGGTCATTGTTCCCACTAATTTCGAGATATCTGTGGCGCAAAGAACTTGCTTTTTGATCCTTAACATTGCGGATGGTAGACTTCGGTACAATAGAACGGGTTAATGCATTGCTAAATTAGAGTATTTTTTGCATTTGCCTGCCCGCCGGGAGCTACCTCGCGTGGTGCGTAGCCGGACCTGCTTTGCTGCGCTATCGCTGCCCTGACCGAATCCCTGAATGGAGAATTGCGATGCCGCGTTACTGGCTGATGAAATCAGAACCCAACGTCTATGGCTGGGACGATCTGGTAAAGGAGCAGGAGGGAACGTGGGACGGTGTCCGCAATCACCGCGCGAAAAATAATCTCGTCGCGATGGAAGCCGGCGATCAGGTTTTCTTCTACCATTCCAATATCGGGCTGGAGATCGTCGGGATCGCGGAAGTAAGCGTTGCCGGCATAACGGACCCGACCGATCCGGAAGGCAAATGGGCGGCGGTGAAGATTATCCCCAAGGCCAGGCTTCCCCATCCGGTTACCTTGAAACAGGTAAAGGCTGAACCTCAGCTCGCCGAAATGGAGCTGGTCAAACTGATGCGGCTATCGGTGAGCGAAGTCCGGCCCGAAGAATGGTCGATAATCCTGTCCATGGCGGGAATCTAATCACTCAGTCCCACCGCATCGGGGCAGCTTGCTGAACGGACAAAGTTAATGTCCCGTCCTGTTACAGCCGCAGAATCGGGCGCGCATTGTGGTTACGAACGGGTTAACACCGATGAATGAGAAGATCCCTTGTCCTAACCGATGAATCCGCCCGCCACCCGTTTCTGGCCAATTTGCCGCCGCATGTCCGTCTGGGCATCCAGCCAGTTCCGGTGCGGCCGGACAGGGCGATCAGCAAGGAAGACCTGCGCGGGTTTTTCGGGGCGTATATCGCCTGCCTGGTGGCAGTGCTGATCTTTATTACCTGATCGGTTGTTCGGTGGCAGTCAGGCAGGCAACGCAGCCTGCTCTGACTTGAACAGCATCCGCCCGAGCCATGCCGAAAACAGGCACATCGCCGCACTCAGCAGCAATTGATCGGTCACGGCCACGCCGCCCATGCTAAGCCCGATTGCGAGCAGGGAGCCCAGCACCATCGAACCTGAGTTCACTATGTTATTGGCTGCAATCGTTCGTGCGGTCTGTGATTTGTCCACGAATGTGGTCAGGAACGCGTAGAGCGGGACCACAAACATACCCCCGGCAACGGCAATGCCAAGCAGGCTGAGAAGTAACGGGATCGCCAGCGGCTGGACCACAAAGGTGGCAACGTTCATCAGACCGTTCTCCGGATGGGGATCCCAGCTGCGGCACACGAAATAAAACGCGACCACGAACAGCCCCATGCCGATTACCGATGCTGGCGAGTAACGCGCGGACACGGTGCCTTTCAGCAATGCATTGATCGATATCGAACCAATCGCCACCCCGACGGAGAATATCACCAGGAACAGGCTGGCCACTTCCTTGCTGGCGGTAAGGACATTCTTGGCCAGAGGGGGGAACTGGATGAACAGCACCGCACCGATGGTCCAGAAAAAGCTGATCGCCAAGATCGCCAGGAACACCCGCCGGTCATGCATGGTATTGCGGACCAATTGCAGGGATGACCGCCACAGATTCCAGTCCAGCGGTTCGGCATCGATTGTGGGCGGCGCAGCGGGCACTTGCCGTCCCGAGAAATACCCTACAATTGCTGTCAACACCACGCCTAGCGCGGCCCATTCCACGTCTATCCAGCCCGCCAGAATGGTCCCGAACAGGATCGCGATATATGTTCCGGCCTCTACCAATCCGGTTCCCGCCAGGACTTCATCCTTGTGCAGGTGCTGGGGCAGGATCGCATATTTGATCGGGCCGAAGAATGTCGAATGTACGCCCATTGCAAATAATGCGGCCAGCATCAGCGGGATGGCAAATGCCGCCAATGCGCCGCCCTGCCACGCCAGAAGCAGGCCGGAGCCGCCGACGATCATGATCAGGATTTCGCAGAATTTGACGATTCGGATGATCGCGGCCTTGTCGCGCATATCCGCCAATTGTCCGGCCAGGGCGGACAGTAGAAAAAACGGCAGGATGAACAGGCCCGAAGCAATCGCGCTGAACTGCGCTTCCGCTTCCTGGGAATTGTAGATGCTGTAAACGACAAACAGCACCATCGCATTTTTGTAAAGATTATCGTTAAACGCGCCGAGAAGCTGGGTGACGAAAAGCGGCAGGAAACGCCTGCTGCGCAACAAATGGGTTGTCGTGGTCATATGTATCTGTCGCCAAGCCCCCGCCAATCCCTGGAAGCTCACGCTCTATAGCAATGCACTATACGAACAAGTGCAAAGGCATTTCCCAAGCAGAGCTTTGCCAGCGTTGTTTTGCGCGCTAGAGGGGCAGAGATGATGACTCTGCCGAACATACTCACCCTGTCGCGGATCGTGACAATACCGCTGCTGGCATTCCTGCTGTGGTGGCCGGATTGGCGATTGGGGTATGCGTTGGCATTTGGGCTCTATTGCCTGATGGGCATTACCGATTATTTCGATGGATATCTCGCCCGGTCGAGCGGGACGGTGTCGAAACTGGGGCAATTCCTCGATCCGATTGCCGACAAATTGATGATCGCCGCAGTCATCCTGGTCCTGACTGCCCAGGGATATCTGCGCGGCCCATATGTGGGTGATATGCATGTGATTGCCGGATTGATCATCCTGATGCGGGAAATTGCAGTTTCGGGCTTGCGCGAATTCCTCGGCAGCCTGCAGGTTTCCGTGCCTGTCAGCAAATTGGCGAAATGGAAGACGACGCTGCAATTGGTTGCGTTTGGCGGTCTGATCCTGGGCGGCGCGGTTCATGGACAGCCGTGCGCATCAATCGCCGATGCCTGCCCCACACCGTCTGAAAACTGGATACATCTGGTCAGCCTGGGCGCGCTGTGGGCGGCTGCAATACTGACACTGGTTACTGGTTGGGATTACCTGCGGGTCGGCATCAAACATATGGATTGAACCGGTCGCCCCCTCCCAGTGGCCGGTCATCCAGCGCGCAATTCCTTCGCCAGCAGCTGGAATTCTTCCGCGCGCGGAGAGTTCTTGCGCCAGATCAGCGCGATTTCACGGCTGGCGTTTTTGGCGCTGAGCGGCCGTGCGACAACATCGGTATTGTTCAAAATTCCCGCATCCAGCGCCATTTGCGGCAGCATGGTCAGACCGAGCCCGTTATCGACCATCTGGACCAGAGTGTGCAGGCTGGTGCCGATCATCGTCGCGCTCGATCGCAATTCAGGCCGGTTGCATGCGGCCAGTGTATGCGCCTTCAGGCAATGCCCGTCTTCGAGCAGCAGCAGGCGGCCTTCGTCGATCATTTCCGGCGGGACCACATCGGGCGGATCGCGCGGGTCATTCTTGGGGAAAGCAACAAACAGCCGATCATCGGCGATATGTTCGTAATCAACCTCTCCGGTGGCAAAGGGCAGGGCGAGCAGCACGCAATCGACCCGGCCGTGATTGAGGGATTCGACTGCGGCATCGCTGGTTTCTTCGCGCAGGTACAGTTTCAACTGAGGCCGTTCCCGGCGCAGGCGCGGCAGCATCTTGGGCAGCAGGAACGGGGCGATGGTGGGGATCACGCTCATGCGCAATTCGCCTGATAGCGGCTTGCCCGATGCCTGAACCAGGTCTGACAGTTCCTCTGCCTCCCGCAGCAGGCGGTGCGCCTTCGCCACCACGGTTTCGCCCAGCGGGGTGAACCGGACCACGCGCCGGCTGCGTTCCACCAGGGTCACGCCGAGCAGCGATTCCAGCTCGCGGATACCGGCGGACAAGGTGGACTGCGAAACGAAGCTTGCTTCCGCCGCCCGGCCGAAATGGCCATGTTCGTGCAGAGAAACCAGATATTGCAGTTGCTTGATGGTTGGCAGGTAAGTGCTCATTCGGCGGCGGCGGTTTGGGCGGCTGCCGGTTCGTCATCACCGGCTTGCGGTTCGCCGCCAGGATCGTCCAGCGTATCGCCCCCCGTCACATCGCCGAGATGGGTCATGACCATCTTGCCGTCCTTCACGGTAAAGGCCATCCGGCCTTCGACCAATTCCAGCGCTTCCTTGCCGAACACTTCGTAACGCCATCCTTGGAGGATTGGCAGATTGCGAACCCCTGCCGCCAGTGCCTCCAATTCGTCGGACTTGGTCAGCAGGCGCGAAGCGACGTCGATTTCCCGGCAGCGAATTTTCAGCAGCAGTTTGAGCAGGTCGGCGACCAATGCGCCCTCCTTGCCCAGAGGCGCGCCGTTGCGGCTGGTTTTTTCCGGCATTTCATCCTTGGGAAGCGGCCCGGCATTTTCCAGTACATTCATCAGCCGCTTGCCAATGTCGTTGTCCTTCCAGGAATTCGACAATCCGCGCACCTTGGCCAGATCGGCCTGTTTCTTGGGCGGGTGGCCCGCCACATCGGCGAGTGTTTCATCGCGCATTATCCGGCCGCGCGGGATATTCTTGTGCTTGGCTTCACTCTCGCGCCACGCAGCGATCGCTTTCAGCCGCCCCAGCACCTGCGGATTGCGCCCGGCCTGCCGGATACGCATCCAGGCCTTGTCGCCATCATTGGCGTAATTGGCCGGATCTGCGAGCTTTTCCATTTCTGCATTGAGCCAGGCGCCGCGCCCGGTCTTGATCAATTTCCTGAGCATTTTCGGGAAGATGTCTGACAGGTAAGTGACATCGCCAATGGCATATTCGATCTGCCGGTCGGTCAGCGGGCGCCGCCCCCAATCGGTGAAGCGCGCCCCCTTGTCCACCGTGATGCCCAGCCAGCTTTCGACCATATTGGCATAGCCGATCTGTTCCGACTGGCTGATCGCCATCATCGCGATCTGGGTGTCGAAGATCGGATGCGGGGTCTTGCCGGTCAGATTATAGATGATTTCCACATCCTGGCCGCCGGCGTGGAATACTTTGAGCACATCTTCATTATCGCACATCAGGTCGAGCAGGGCGGTCAGATCGATCCCTTCGGCCATCGGATCGATTGCCGCGGCTTCATGTTCATTGGCGATCTGGACCAGGCAGAGTTCCGGCCAAAAGGTATTTTCCCGCATGAATTCTGTGTCGACGGTGACGAATTCGGATTTCGCGAGGCGAGCGCACAGATCTTCGAGGGCTTCTGTGGTCGTAATCAGGTCATGTATTTTCATAGCGTTTTTCTTTATGCGGGCGGAGTACCGCCACTCGGGCATGATAACCCAGTTGCAAGATGCAGTCCCGCACAGCTTGACAAAGCCATGCGGTTCCCCTGTTAGCCCGCGCATCCACTTAGGGTGCGCAGCGCCTCGATTGCCTGTCGGTTCATTGCCTGCCGGTTCTCTGGGCGCCAATAGCGCTATAACCGGAATTTTGGAAAGATATTAGATGCACGCCTATCGTACCCACAATTGCGCTGCTTTACGCACAGAAAATGTCGGCGAAACGGTCCGTTTGTCCGGTTGGATCCACCGCAAGCGCGATCATGGCGGGGTTCTGTTCGTCGATTTGCGCGATCATTACGGTCTGACACAGATTGTCGTGGACGAAGATTCGCCCGCCCTGGTGATCCTTGACGGGCTGCGGGTGGAAAGTGTCGTCACCATCGATGGTGAGGTAAAGGCGCGCAGCGACGGCACCGTGAACGCGAACCTTCCGACCGGCGGGATCGAAGTCTATGCCCGCTCCGTCACCATCCAGAGCCGCGCCGACGAATTGCCGATGCCGGTTGCGGGGGAGCAGGAATATCCGGAAGAAATCCGGCTAAAGAACCGCTTCCTCGACCTGCGCCGGGACAGCGTGCACGCCAACATCATGCTGCGCAGCAACGTGATCGCTTCTTTGCGCCGGCGCATGGTGGACCAGGGCTTTACCGAAATCCAGACCCCGATTCTTTCCGCCTCCAGCCCGGAGGGCGCGCGCGATTTCCTCGTGCCCAGCCGGATGCATAATGGCAAATTCTACGCGCTGCCGCAGGCGCCGCAGATGTTCAAGCAGCTGCTGATGGTCAGCGGTTTCGACCGCTATTTCCAGATTGCCCCGTGTTTCCGGGACGAGGATCTGCGCGCCGACCGCAGCCTGGAATTCTATCAGCTCGACCTGGAAATGAGTTTCGTCACGCAGGACGATGTCTTCGCGGCGCTGGAACCCGTCCTTGGCGGCGTGTTCGAGGAATTTGCGGATGGCAAGAC
>JAGXGU010000034.1 GCA_024636575.1 Altererythrobacter sp. | reverse complement strand
GGGTAGAGACCGGAATAGGTCTGGCTGTCCACCTCGACCCTGGAAAGCAGGTTCCAGCGATTGGAATCCGCCGCCCGGAAATAGAACAGGCGCTTGGCGGACAACATCCCCCCATTAGCCATGGCCTGAATGACCTTTATTCGCACGCGCCCATCTTCGTCCGCAATATACGCGATAGCATCGCTTTCGGCGCTCTCGATCGCCCTCCGGCGACCATTGGTGACATCAACTACATCAACGCCCAGACCTTCATCGGTATTTGCGAGACGCGTGCCGGCAGTACTTTCCTTGACCCATTGGCGGGTCATCAAGATCTTGTTCGGCTCCCCGTCGAGATCAAGCGCAATCACATCGCCGCCATCCTGCCGGAAGCCGAGTTCGCGACTCGATGGTCGCTGGGTCAGCACCTGCACATTGCTGCCATCGGCACCCATGGCAAACAGCCGCGTCGAACCGATTAGGATGCCTGCGTCATCAAACGTGAATTGCGCTTCGCAGACAAGACGGTCATCCGTGGCCCAGTCACACTGCGTAAGGTTGCCGCGCGGCTCGTTGAATTTCATGATCGGAACCTGCTGCCCGGAACCACCCAGATCGATCACGAAGATCACTTCGGTCGAGGAACCCACCGGCGAGATATAGGCCAGTTTCCGGCCCGAAGGTGACAGGCTCATCTGCTGCACGGTTTCACGAAGCCCAAATACTGCTGCGGTTTCCTCCAGCGTTTCGCCCGCTGCCGCCTGCGGCATAAGGAACCCGGCAGAAACGGCCATAACCAGCAAGAATCTCATAATACCCCCCAAACGCCTTCACTAGCGCTAGACAGGATAGCAAGTATTCCGTGTTTGCCAACGGCATATCATCCTGAATTCAATAGAAACTTTAAATGCCTATCGAGCAATATCGTCCCACCGTGCGAATTCGTACGCAATCGAGCCTTCCACCAGCACTTCCCACATCTGGCCGATCACCGTTTCCGGCAGGCCGTGCGCAGTCGCTTCCTTTATCGCTGCCGAGATAACCTTGGCCTTGCGCGGTTCATCGCGCACGGCATCGCGATCCGGTTTGATCCGCGCTGCAGCCTCCATATAGCCAAACCGACGGGCCAGCAGCGTCACCAATTCCCGGTCGGTGGTGTCAACGCCTTCGCGCACTTCTTCCATCGTTTCACAATTTTCAGGTTGTTTGGGCATCAGGCTGCTTTCTTGAAATAATCTTTGCGGAAGCCCGCTGCAAAACTGGCAAAGCGCCCTTCCCCGATGGCATCGCGCATTGCCTGCATAAGCTGCTGGTAAAAGGCAATGTTATGTTCGGTCATCAGCATTGCGCCGAGGATCTCGCCCGATTTGACCAGATGATGCAGATAGGCGCGGGTGTAGGTAGCGCAGGTGGCACAGGTACAGCGATCATCCAGCGGCCCGGTATCTTCCGCAAAGCGGGCGTTGCGCAGGTTGATCGGGCCGTTCCAGGTGAAAGCCTGGCCGTTGCGGCCGGACCGGCTCGGCAGCACGCAATCGAACATGTCGACCCCGCGCTCCACCGCGCCGACCAGATCATCGGGCTTGCCGACCCCCATCAGGTAACGCGGGCGGTCTGCGGGCAATTGGTCAGGCGCAAAATCGAGCGTAGCGAACATCGCTTCCTGCCCTTCGCCCACGGCGAGGCCGCCAATCGCATAGCCATCGAAGCCGATTGCGGTCAGGGCATCGGCCGATCGGCCGCGCAATTCCTCGTCCAGTGCGCCCTGCTGGATGCCGAACAGCGCGGCACCGGCAGCATGGTCCCCGCCCGCATCGAAAGCATCACGGCTGCGCTGCGCCCACCGCATCGACATTTCCATGCTCGCTTCTATCACTTCACGGGGTTGGTCGGCCCGCGGGCATTCGTCGAAAGCCATGACAATGTCTGACCCGAGCAGGCGCTGAATTTCCATCGACCGTTCGGGTGTCAGCATGTGTTTCGAACCGTCGAGGTGGCTGCGGAATTCCACCCCTTCCTCGGTCAGTTTACGCAAATCCGACAGGCTCATCACCTGGTAGCCGCCACTATCGGTCAGGATCGGCCGGTGCCAGTTCATGAATTTGTGCAGGCCGCCCAGCCGCGCCACGCGTTCGGCACCGGGGCGCAGCATCAGATGATAGGTATTGCCGAGGATGATATCCGCGCCGGTCGCTCTTACGGTTTCCGGTTTCATCGCCTTCACCGTTGCCGCCGTTCCCACCGGCATGAATGCGGGCGTGCGAATGTCGCCGCGGCGCATGGCGATGCGGCCGGTACGCGCTTTGCCGTCAGTGGCGGCGATGGAAAATTCGAACCTGGGGGCGTGAGTTTCGGTCATGGGCTTGCGGCCCTTAGCGGCAGCGGCCACAGGGGGCAAACCCCCGCGGAGGCAAATAATGGAATCATTCGAAGTTGCTGCATGGCTTTATCCCGCTCTGTTCGCGGTCGCGATATTCACCGGATTTGTCGATTCCATCGCTGGCGGCGGGGGTCTGGTAATGATGCCCGCCCTGCTTGCCACCGGAATGCCGCCACATCTGGCGCTGGGCACCAACAAATTGCAATCGGTGTTCGGCACCAGCATGGCCTGCCGCAATTACTGGAAAGGCGGGCTGGTGCAGGTGCGGGAGAATTTGCCGCTGGTAGCCCTCGCCTTCGCTGGCGCGGCGAGCGGGGCGCTGCTGGTGCAGCAGATATCGCCCGGCGTGCTGACCTATATTGTGCCAGTTTTCCTGCTGATACTGGCCGCCTATGTGATCTTTAGTCCCTCCATGACCGATGTCGACGCGCATGAACGATTGACCCGCAAGGGCTATGCGCCGGTGGCTGGCGGGATTGGGTTGTACGACGGGTTCTTCGGCCCCGGCACGGGACAATTCTTTACCGCCAGCCTTGTCGGTCTGCGCGGCCAGGGTCTTACCCGCGCGACGGCCAATACAAAATTGTTCAACGCAGCCACCAATTGGGCATCGGTGATCGTGTTTGCACTAGGCGGCAAGATAGTGTGCCTGCTGGGTCTCACGATGGCTGCGGGTGCGATGCTGGGCGGTTTTCTGGGGTCCCGTTTTGCCATGCGTCACGGCGCGCGGGTGATTCGGCCGCTGATGATCATTGCCTCGCTTGGCCTGACCGGAAGGCTGATCTGGGGCTGGTTTACGTCCTGAGCCGCCAGCCGGTCTTGAAGATGAATGCAATCACCGCGACGCAGGCAGTCAGGAACCCCATCGTGATTCCGAAGGATAGCCAGATATTGACGTCCGACGTGCCGTAGAATGTCCAGCGCAGCCCGTTCACCAGATAGACGATCGGATTGACCAGCGCGACGCTGCGCCATGGATCGGGCAGCATGTCGATGGAATAGAAGGTTCCGCCCAGGAACGTCAGCGGCATCAGGAACAGCAGCGGGACGATGCTCAGTTTCTCGAAATTGTCCGCCCAGATGCCAAGGATGAACCCGAACAGCGAAAATGACGAGGCGACCAGCATGATATACCCAACCGCAAGGATCGGATGCCTAATTTGGTAATCGACGAACAGGGTCGCCGTAAGCAGGATGATCGATGCCAGGATCAACGATTTGGTCACCGCCGCCCCGACAAAACCGGCTAATGTCTCCGCCACGCCAACCGGTGCGGACAGCAGTTCGTAGATCGTGCCGGTGAAGCGCGGCATGTAGATGCCGAAGCTGGCGTTGCTAGTGCTTTCGCTCAGCAGTGTGAGCAGCAGCAGACCGGGCACGATGAACGCGCCGTAATTGACGCCTCCGACCGATTCCATCCGCCCGCCGATCGCCGCGCCGAAAACGATGAAGTACAGCGACGTAGTGAGCACCGGTGCCAGCAGGGATTGCATCGCCGTGCGCATCGCCCGCATCACTTCGCGCACATAGATTGCCCAGGCAGCGCGCGGGTTGAAACCGATCATGTGCGGTCCTCCACCAGGCCAACAAAGATGTCTTCGAGCGAGGATTCCCTGATTTCGATTCCGATATAATCGATACCATGCGCGGTCAGCGCCTTGGTCAGTTCTGCAACTTCGCGGCTACCCAGCCCGGTTCCGTCGCCGCCGCGATAGCATAATTCCATACCGTCCTTCGCCAGATGAACCGGAAATTCGCTGATTTCCGGAGGAATCTCGCCCATCGGGGCAGAGAGGGAAATATGCGCCTCTGTCCGTCCGAGCCGCGCCATCATGGATGTCTTGTCGTCCACCATCAGCAACTTGCCATCGCGAATTACGCCCACCCGGTCGGCCATTTCCTCAGCTTCTTCGATGTAATGCGTGGTCAGGATCACGGTAACGCCCTGATCCCGCAGATTGCCGATCAGGCGCCACATGTCTCGGCGAAGTTCCACGTCCACCCCGGCAGTCGGCTCATCGAGAAACAGCAATTCCGGGTCATGTGCTAATGCCTTGGCAATCAGCACGCGGCGCTTCATCCCGCCGGACAATTTGCGGATCTGTTCGTCACGCTTGTCCCACAGGCTCAGCGACTTGAGGATATCCTCGATCCGGGCCGGATCGGATTTGCACCCGAACAACCCGCGCGAAAAGCTGACAGCGCGCCGGACAGTCTCGAACATGTCGGTCGATAATTCCTGCGGCACCAGCCCGATGCGCGCCCGCGCCGACCGCCAATTATGCGACAGATCATCGCCAAATGCGCGGATGGTGCCCGATGTCGGACGGACCAGGCCGCACACCGCACCGATCAACGTGGTCTTGCCCGCGCCATTGGGGCCCAGCAGCGCGAAAATCTCGCCCTTGGTGATTTGCAGATCGACATCGTCCAGCGCCTTGAAGCCGCCGGAATAGACTTTTGTCAGGTTTTCGATTTTCAGGATGGGTTCGCTCACCGCGTTACTAGTGGCGATAGCCGGTGGAAATGCAAGCGATGCTTACGGGATGAGCAGGCTGGAATCGCCATAGCTGTAAAACCGGTAATTCCCAGCGATCGCATGGGCATAGAGGCCCTGCATCCGCTCCAGCCCCATCAGCGCGCTGACCAACATGAACAGGGTCGATTTTGGCAGATGGAAATTGGTCATCAACCCGTCAATCGCGCGGAATTGGTAACCCGGGGTAATGAAGATCGAGGTGTCGCCTGCGAAAGGGCGGATGATTTTGTCTTCCCCCGCTGCACTTTCGAGCAGGCGCAGGCTGGTGGTGCCCACTGCGATCACCCGGTTACCTGCGGCGCGCGCGGCATTGAGCCGGTCCGCAGTCGCGGCATCGATCCGGCCCCATTCGGCATGCATCGCATGGTCGGCGGTATCATCAGCCTTTACGGGCAGGAAAGTCCCCGCCCCGACATGCAGGGTCAGCATTTCACGCACGATCCCGGCATCATCCAACGCGGCGATCAATTCCGGGGTAAAATGCAGCGCGGCGGTGGGCGCGGCAACCGCGCCGTCTTCCCGCGCGAAAATGGTCTGATAGTCGGACTTGTCGCGCTCGTCCGTCGGGCGCTTGCCTGCGATATAGGGCGGCAGCGGCATCCGGCCCGCGCGTTCGAGCAGGGTTTCTACCGGTTCATCGCCTTCGAAGGAGATCGTGAAGCTGCCATCTGCATGGCGTTGTTCGGCGATAGCGGCAACATCATTGGCGAACTGGATGCGGTCTCCTTCGCGCAGACGCTTTGCGTTGCGGATGAAGGCCTGCCAGCGGCGCAGGTCGATTCGCTTGTGCAAGGTCGCGCCGATCTTCGCTTCCCCTCGGGTGCCCTCAAGCTGCGCCGGGATAACCCGCGTATCGTTGAATACCAGCACATCGCCGCGATTGAGCAGCGCAGGCAGATCGCTGACGATCCGATCGGACAATTCGCTGGTTCCGCGGGCGACCAGCATCCGTGCGCTATGGCGCGGCGCGGCCGGGCGCAGCGCTATACAT
>JAGXGU010000007.1 GCA_024636575.1 Altererythrobacter sp. | reverse complement strand
GTCCGTGTCGATGCGCCGGGATTCTCAGCCCAATCAGGCGGCAACCCGTATCAAGCCATGATCGCGGGAATGGCCGGGCTCTCTTCGAATTCGGGCAATCAGGATGGCGGCGAGCAGATTCCAATCATTCCCGAACTGGACGGCACATTCCGGATCGTGACCGATGGCGAAATCCTGGCGAACAATACCGACGAAGGGCCGCGCCAATCGGCTGCCGGGAAAATACTCGAATGGAAAATCAACAAGCGGACTACGGCGGCGCCGACTGCATTGATCAAGTTTTCCCAATAGTGCTGATCAACGAGCCTTAAAAATGACGCCGCGCCTGCCCATGGCATCCGCGGCGTCTTTGACTTCCTTTAGGAACTGACTGCCTGCCCGAAAGATTGATTTCAGGCAGGCAGCTGTATCAAAGCAAAAGACGGCTTAGTTCACCGCATCTTTCAAGCCCTTGCCAGCCTTGAATTTGGGCTGGTTCGACGCCTTGATCGTCATCGGTTCGCCGGTGCGAGGATTGCGGCCCGTCGATGCCTTGCGCTTGGCGACGGAAAAGGTGCCGAAGCCAACGAGGCGGACTTCATCGCCGCCCGAAAGCGATTTGGTAATCGCATCGAAAACTCCTTCGACCGCGCTGGCTGAATCACTTTTGGACAGGCCGCTTGAATCGGCAACCGCGCTGATCAGATCGTTCTTATTCATTTTGTTGAAACCCCTATTTCCCTGCTGAAACCACGATGGAGATTCGCCCCTTCGAAGATCGGGGATTGAAGGGATTTTTCTACGCACTGTCAAAGGCATTTCGGGGTCAAAACGGCTCAATTGCGATAAAAACCGGTTTTTTGCGACCAACGGTGGCCGTAGCTGGCCATTTGCCGGCCACCGGCCACCGCAAGTCACTTCCGCTCAGCCCGATTCGCTGCAATGCAGCAAAATCAATGGGCTGTCGGTGGAGACAGTGCTGCAGCAACTGCTCCGGGTTGGCTGGCCAGATCATCGGCCTCGGTCCATTCGATCGGCGCCGGAATTGCAGTCAAAGCAATTTCCAGGACCCGGTCGACATGGTTCACCGGAATGATTTCCAGCCCTGCCTTCACATTGTCGGGAATCTCGGCAAGATCCTTGACGTTTTCTTCGGGGATTATCACGATCTTGATCCCGCCGCGCAGCGCCGCGAGCAGTTTTTCCTTGAGCCCGCCGATCGGCAGCACCCGGCCGCGCAGCGTAACCTCGCCCGTCATCGCGACATCCGGCCGCACCGCGATGCCGGTCAATGTGGAAACGATCGAGGTGACCATACCGACACCCGCGCTCGGCCCGTCTTTCGGAACCGCGCCTTCGGGCAAGTGGATATGGATGTTCTTGCGCTGGAAGATCGACGGCTTGATCCCATAGGCGGGCGCACGTGATTTCACGAAGCTGAACGCCGCCGCGACGCTTTCGTTCATGACGTCGCCCAGCTTGCCGGTGGTCTTGACCTCGCCCTTGCCCGGCGTGGTGACGCTTTCGATCGACAGCAATACGCCGCCCACTTCGGTCCAGGCGAGGCCCGTGACCAGGCCGATCTCCGCCTCTTCCTCGCTCATGCCATGCTTGAACTTGCGCACGCCGGCGAAATCGCCGAGATTTTCCGGCGTCACCGTGACGCTGGTAACTTCCTTCTCGAGGATCTTGCGCAGGCTCTTGCGTGCCAGGCGGGCGATTTCGCGCTCCAGCGTCCGCACACCGGCTTCGCGGGTGTAAAAACGGATCAGGTCACGCAGCGCCTCTTCGGTCAGTTCGAATTCGCCTTCCGTCAGGCCATGCGCTTCAACCTGTTTCGCGATCAGGTGGCGCTGGGCAATCTCGACCTTCTCGTCTTCCGTATAGCCTTCCAGCCGGATGATCTCCATCCGGTCGAGCAGTGCCTGCGGCAGGTTCAGGCTGTTGGCGGTGGTCACGAACATGATGTCCGACAGGTCGAGGTCCAGTTCCAGATAATGGTCCTGGAATTTCGAATTCTGTTCCGGATCGAGGACCTCGAGCAGCGCGGAGGCCGGATCGCCGCGGAAATCCTGCCCGAGCTTGTCGATCTCGTCCAGCAGGAACAGCGGGTTCGATGCGCCGGCCTTCTTGAGATTGGTCACGATCTTGCCGGGCAGCGAACCGATATAGGTCCGTCGGTGGCCGCGGATTTCGGCTTCGTCGCGCACGCCGCCCAATGACTGGCGCACGAATTCGCGCCCCGTCGCACGGGCGATCGATTTGCCCAGGCTAGTCTTGCCGACGCCAGGAGGGCCAACGAGGCACAGGATCGGGCCCTTCAGCTTGTTGGTCCGCGCCTGCACCGCCAGATATTCGATGATCCGGTCCTTGACCTTATCCAGCGCGTAATGATCCTCGTCGAGGATTTCCTGCGCTTTCTTGATATCCTTCGTCAGCTTCGATTTCTTGCCCCACGGCAGGCCCAGCAGCACGTCGAGATAATTGCGGATCACGGTCGCCTCCGCGCTCATCGGCTGCATGCCCTTGAGCTTCTTCAGCTCCGACTGCGCCTTGGCCTTGGCTTCCTTCGACATTTTCAGCGTGTCGATCTTCTTCTGAAGATCGGCCATTTCATCGCCGTATTCACCCTCGCCGCCCAACTCGTTCTGGATCGCCTTCATCTGTTCGTTGAGATAATATTCGCGCTGGGTCTTCTCCATCTGGCGCTTCACACGGCCGCGGATCTTGCGTTCCACCTGCAGCACGGACAATTCGCCTTCCATGAAGGACATGACCATTTCCAGCCGCTTGCGCGGGTCCGGTTCGGTCAGCAGCGCCTGTTTGTCGGAAACCTTGGTGTTGATCGATGCGGCAATGGCATCGGCCAGCGCGCCGGCATCGTCGATCTCGCCCAGATCATCGCCCGCGCCCTCGCCCAGCTTCTTGTTCAGTTTCGCATATTCGCCGAATTGTTCGACCACGTGGCGCATCATCGCGGTGATCTCGTTGCCGGACACGGTTTGCGCTTCGCTCATGGTCACTTCAGCGACAACGAAATCGCCTTCCGGCCGCAGCCGTTCCAGCTCAGCCCGGGCGGCCCCTTCGACCAGCACACGCACGGTGCCATCGGGCAGCTTCAGGAGCTGCAAGACCTGAGCGACCACGCCGGTATCATACAGATCGTCCCGCTCCGGATCGTCACATCCCGGGTCCAGCTGTGCCAGCAGGAAGATGTCCTTGTTACCTTCCATCGCCGCTTCGAGCGCAGCGACCGATTTATCGCGGCCGACGAACAGCGGCACGACCATGCCGGGAAACACGACGATATCGCGCAGGGGGAGAAGAGGGAAAAGGCTCATATCTGACTTCCGATTTTCTGTACGGCGGCGGACCGCTCTTGCTTGGTGGCAATATGGTAACGGTGGCGGCGGGCCGCAAGCCATACCCTTCCTTAGCTGTGGACGGGCCAGTCAGGGTTACACAAGTGACACATCCAACATTTCCTGTCCGGCACCGCGCAGGGCGGAATTCTGCGGGTTTGCCGGCGGTGAGGTGACAGTTTCGGCCTGTCAGGAAAATAAAATATTCGGGCAGTCCGGCGTAATATTCATGCGCAGGGATTGGAAGTGAGGTTCGATGTTTGAACATGGCGCCAAAGGTAATGCGGCGGGAGCGTGTAGGAAACCCTGCAGCTTTGTTGAGCGGCGAAAACTGGGAAAAGTGGAATGGCAGCTAACGACCCACTAGCGGCCTTTCACTCGGCGTGCGATGTCGGCTTTATGCTTATCAAGGATAGACACTCGTATCGTCCAGTGATCATTGGACTTGTTTTTGTCATGGCGGCGTGCGCCGATAGTCCAGAGCCGTTGCAAAGAGTGGTATCTCCAGACGGAGACATCATTCTCTTTGTGACAAAAACCGACCTCGGAAGCTGCTGCAGCAATCGACTAGCGATATCTGCTCAGGTATTCGGAAAAGATGTTGAAAATCTTGCCGAAATCAAAGGCGGCTCGCAGATTGGCTACAAATGGAGTGACCCGGACACTCTCGAAATTGTTGCCTGCAATGCGAACGAAGCATCGTTTCGCTCAGGGTTCACGAACGATGATTACGCTCGACGATTTATCGTCGCCGTTCAAAATGAACGCCCGTCTGAGGATGGCAATCGCGTGATTTGCAACAGCTCACTTTTTCAAGGCTTCACATCTTTTTGAACCAAGGTCTGCTCACCACCCAATAGCCGCCATTACATCCCCGGCAATTTGAACCCTGGTGGCAGGCCCATTCCGCCCTGCATTTCCTTCAGCTGTTCGTTCGAAACGCGGTCCGCCTTGTCTCGGGCGTCGTTGAAGGCGGCGGTGATGAGGTCTTCGAGCATCTGCTTTTCCGTCGGGACCATCAGGCTGTCGTCGATCTGGACGCCGAGCATCCGGCCCTTGGCGGTGCAGCGAACCTTTACCACTCCGCCGCCAGAGCTGCCTTCAACCTCGATATTGTCGAGCTTGACCTGCATTTCATTCATCTGCGCCTGGATCGTTTCGGCCGCCTTCTGCGCCGCCTGGATCATTTCTTCCATCGATTGCATGGGGGAATTCCTTATGCGTTGCGGCTCCACGGGGGTGCCTGTTCATTGATGTTGGCGGGTTCGTCCGAAACGATCTCCGCGCCGGGAAAGGCTGCCAGGGTCGCGGCGACCAGAGGATCGGCCTTGATCCGCCCTGCTTCTATTTCGCGTGCCGCAGCCGCACGTTCAAGTAGCGACAGGCCCGGTTCGCCATCTTCCTGCGTCACGGTCCAGCTGTGCGCGGCCAGTTTGGCCAGCGTTTCGCGCAATTCCCGTTCCAGATTTTCGGCAAAACCCTTTGCCAGGCCAAAGCGCAACAGGCCGGAGGAAATTTCAATCGGAAAAGCTTGCATCCTCAGCTTCGCGCCCAATTGCATGTGGCCGCGCCCTTCCAGCCAGCCGATGAATTCTTCCCATTTCAGGTAGGGATCGGCATTGGCTGCGTCTGCTGCTTGCGGTGCCCCGCCAGCTTGTGCGGTCGAACCGGAAGTGGCGCCGGGCGCGGGCGCATTGGCCGCCACTGCGCCGCCCTGCCCCAATTGCTCCAGCTTTTTCGCCAGTTTCCCGGGATCGGGCAAATCGGCGGCGTGCAGCACGCGCAGCAGCGCCATTTGCGCGGAAACCAGCGGATCGGGCGCGCCGCGAACTTCATCATGCCCTTTCAGCAGCAATTGCCACAGCCGGTGAAGCTGCCCGGCGGACAATTTTCCCGCCCAATCGTGCAAGGCGGTGCGTTCTTCCGCCGATGGTGCATCCGGCTGCCCGCCGCTGACCTGCGCCACGGTGATCCGGTGGACCAGATCCATCAAGCCGCGCATCAGCGCCAGCGGCTCTACGCCAAGCGCGTATTGGTCACCGATGCCCGCCAGCAGCGCCTTGGCGTCACCGCCGAGGATATCGCCAAGCAGGCGGCGCTGCGCGGTCTTGTCCGCCAGCCCGAGCATGCTTCGCACGCGGGCGGCGGTGACTTTCCCGCCATCTTCATTCGCCTTGTCCAGATCGGCGTGGGCGATCGCCTGGTCGAGAATCGACAGCCCGTCCCGCACCGAACCTTCCGCGGCGGCGGCGATCATGTGCAGCGCCTCCCCCTCCGCCTCGACGCCTTCCTTCTCGCAGATCATCGCGAAATGCGCTTCGAGCTGTTCGGCATGGATGCGCCGAAGATCGAACCGCTGCGTCCGGCTGAGCACGGTGACGGGCAATTTGTCGACTTCGGTGGTCGCGAACAGGAACTTCACATGCGCGGGCGGTTCCTCAAGTGTCTTCAGCAAGGCATTGAAAGCATTGCGCGACAGCATGTGGACTTCGTCGATGATGTAGATCTTGTAACGCGCGGATACGGCGGAATAGCGCACGGCTTCGATGATTTCGCGGACATCGTCCACGCCGGTGTGGCTGGCCGCGTCCATCTCGATCACGTCCATATGGCGGCCCTCTGCGATCGCCACACAGGGCTCGCACTGGCCGCATGGATCGATGGTCGGCCCGCCTTGCCCGTCCGGCCCGATGCAGTTGAGCGCCTTGGCGATCAGCCGCGCGGTGGAGGTTTTGCCAACCCCGCGAACACCGGTCATCAGGAAGGCATGCGCCAGCCGGTCCCGCGCAATTGCATTGGCCAGCGTGCGGACCATCGGTTCCTGCCCGATCAGCTGCGAAAAGGTCTGCGGCCGGTATTTGCGGGCGAGAACGCGGTAAGGCTGCGCATCGCTTGATACAGGGGCAGGCGGCGCGGCAGCCGCGGGGTTTGCCGCCGATGGCGTCGGTTTGGGCGCATCACCGAACATGGCCGATTGGCCCGCTGCCTCCAGCTCTGCAGCGGATAAGGCATCGGCGCCCTGGTCAGAGGGCGCGGGATCGCCTGACATGTCCCCAGAATCGTTCATGCAAGCTATCTAAGGGCTCCAAGCCTGCTTGTCGAAGGTTGCCCGGCAACTTATGCGCGGATGCAGAGAATTTCAGCTGCCCGTGGAGGCCCAATGCACCTGACTACCTGATTCGCCTTGCCGCTGCTTGCGCTGGCGGCGGCCCCCTTGCCGCACTGGAAATGCTAACGGAAATGTTCCCGATCCCCGAGGGCGTTGCCGCTGCGGAAGAGACGCGCGAAGCGGCGCGGCTGGGCGTTTCTTTGGAATGATGGAGAAGGAGCCGGGCGACCCGCCGCAAATCGTTGTGGCTGCTTCCTTCCGGACCTGACCAGGTTGGCGAACGCAAACGTCCACCCGACTCCCGCTCGGCATATGGCGGGGTTGCAGGGAGATTTCAAGGGGCGGTAGCCCACCCCGCGTGGATCGAAATTCCCTAGCGGAAATTGTCGGCGTAGGCCTGGATCTTCAGCGTCTTGGGCGGCGTGGCGTAAACCCGCGCCGCGATCCCGTATCTTTCCGCATAGGCCTTCGCGGCATCCTTGTCCGGGAAAGTAAGCTGCACCTGCGCCTGGGTGTCGGCGCTGCCGGTCCATCCCATCAGCGGATCGGGCCTGCGTGCCTCGGACTGCTCGAATTCGAGCACCCAATTGTCGGTCATCGCCCGGCCGGATTGCATCGCGCTTTTCGGGACCTGATAAATACGTGCTGTCATTTTCTTTTCGTCCCTCAAACGCCGGGCGCGAGCCATACGGCTCGCTTGGCTTCGGCCTGACCGGCCGGCGCGCAGTCGCGCTTGCGGTCCGATATTACGGACCGAGCCTCTAAATCAACCTTCGTCCCTTGAAAAGGCGTTCCTGGTCTTCAGGCTCGGCTTTTCGGTCCATGGCTCGTCCGGCCAGCGGTGGCGGGGATAGCGGCCCTTCATATCCTTTACCACGTCGCGCCAGCTGCCGCGCCAGAAACCGGGCAGATCGCGGGTCGCCTGAATCGGGCGGCCTGCCGGGCTGGTCAGCTTGATCAGCAGCGGCGTAGGGCC
>JAGXGU010000033.1 GCA_024636575.1 Altererythrobacter sp. | reverse complement strand
TTAGCTGAACATTGAACCCCCAATTGGTGTTCTTCCAATTGGCGCCAAGGTTGAAGCGTGTCTTTGGCTGCCATTCCTCGATGATCGAGACATCCTGGTTGGTAACCAGATCGATCCCGGCGAGCAGGCCCGGTGCAGGCAATTCGGTTACGCTGGTCTTGTTATAGTTGAACGAGCTGGTCAGCTTCACATCGCCGCCCAACACCGATCCCGGCACCTTGTACGATGCCACCACATCAACGCCATTGGTCTTGGTATCGACCCCGTTGATGAAGAACTGGCCCCGCGTGGCGCCGGCTGCGTCAAACGCAGCCTGGTTTGCCGGTATCGGGCTGACCGCGCCGGAAATCATGATCCGGTCATCAATCGCAATGTGGTAATAATCAGCGGTGATTACGAAGCCGTCTGCCGGTTCTAGGATCACGCCGCCACCGTAACTGACAGAGGTTTCTTCTTGCAGTTCCGGAATGCCGAGACCGCGTGCCAGCAGGCTATCGTTGCGGAATGTGCCGCGTTCCTGTGCCACTGTTACCCCGCCGACCGTCACGAACTGCGTACTGACCGCATTGAAATACAGTTGCTGCATCGATGGTGCGCGGAAGCCGGTGGTGAAGGATCCGCGCAGCTTGATCCCGTCAGTCAAGGTGAACAGACCGGCGAGCTTGCCGGTGAAGGAACTGCCGAAGCCCTGGTAATTTTCATACCGGCCAGCGGCTTGCAGATTGACCCGGTCACCCAGATCAGCGGTTAACTCCAGATAGGCGGAGAAGCTGTCACGGCTTTCATCCACTGCGTTGGCAGGGCTGAATCCGGGAAACACTTGCGATCCAGCGCCGCCAGCGGTTGGCCCGAACAACGGCGGGGTGTTGATCGTGTCGGTATTGATGAAACCGCCATTGATGTAGGATCCTTCTTCGCCCTGGATCAACTGGTAGTTTTCATTGCGGTATCCGACACCGAAGGCCGCGCTGTAATCGCCCATCAGATAGACGGCATCGATATTGCCGCTCCATTCCGAAAGCTTGAGCGTGCCAGCATCAAACACAGTCGGCGAGGATGGCCCAAGCGATGCGTTGTTGGTGTTTGCGATCTGGAAATTATAACGGTTATCGCCGTACGTCAGGCTGGTATCGACGTTGAGATTGTCGGCCGCGTCCCATTTGACGCCAAAGGCCAGCGATTTGTCTTCAATCTTGGGACGGATCAGCGGCAGGAAGCCGTCGGGATACAGCGCCAGCAAGGTGAGGTCGCCTTGATTGGCGCGGCGGTAGAAACCAGCGGACTCGTTGCGCCGGGTGCTCCAGCCGCCGAATGCATAGGCTTCTGCAGTATCGCCCACGGCCATTCCGGCATTTACGAACACGCTGTGCCCTTCGGATTCGGAATCGCCGATGCGGAAGTTCTGGCGATCGAACGCGATTTCGCGCGCCTGAGTCGATGGATCGGCCCGAACCTGGCCGCCCACGGTCGAACATAGATATTGGCACTGCGCGGACAGGCCCGCACGATTGGTCGATTCGTGATTGGTGTATTCATAAGTCAGATTGACGAAACCATCGGGACCAAGCGCAAAGCCCTTGTTGATGCTGGCCTGATAAGTCAGCCCGTCGCTTTCATAATTCTGGCCGATCGAGCCGGACACCCTGCCTGCTTCGGGGTCATCGCGAAGCTCGAAATTGATCACCCCGGCGATCGCATCGGAGCCATAAAGTGCCGAGGCACCATCGCGCAGAACATCGACCTGTTTCAGGGCGCTGGCGGGAATGGCGTTGATATCGGTACCCGCGGTTCCGCGCCCGACGGACGTGTTCACATGCACCAGCGCCGATTTATGGCGACGCTTGCCATTGACCAAGACCAGTGTCTGGTCAGGGCCCAGGCCGCGCAAGGTCGCGGGGAGCAGGGAATCTGTGCCGTCCGAGACGGACGAACTGGAGAAATTGAACGAAGGAACGAGTTCCTGCAAGATGCGGCCGGTTTCGGTAGCGCCCGTGGCTTCAATGGCTGCGGCGTCAACGGAATCGATCGCAACCGGTGAATCGGTGATCGTGCGCGGTTTGCCGCGGCTGCCGACCACTACGATGCCGTCATCGGACCCAGCCGATGCACCTGCACCTGCCGCATCCTGCGCGAAGGCTGCGCCGGAGCCCATGACCATTGCCATGGTGGAGATCCCGGCCATCGCATATCGTTTTGAAATTGTTATCATTTATTCGCTCCCTATTGTACCATAAGGGTATGCATAGGGAGCATTGCGTTAGGAATGGAATTCTGGGCGCATGCTGTTTCTGCAAATACCGCGTTATCCCCATGACTATATTGGCGAAAAATTTTGCGGGTGGATTTCCGGAAAATGCCGGAGCGTAAAATTGTAACCATTCTGCAACACCGACACGTCCCAAACAGGTGCGATGCGTATACCTGGAAGCATCTTCCGGCACGTCAGTCTTCCGATACCCAACCCTTTCCGGTTGCCTCATACAGGTGAGCCGCTAGGCTGCCTTCCGGCAGGGGGAAAGGCATCAAATGACAGCACGGCGCATCGGCTTCATCGCCGGGATACTGGCCTTTGTTCTTACCATCGCGATACCCGCCCCCGCCGGTATGCCGCGCGAAGCTTGGCTGGTTGCCGGCCTGGTGGTGTGGATGGCCGCATGGTGGATGACCGAGGCCATTCCGCTAACCGCCACTGCCTTGCTGCCCTTTCTGGTGCTGCCCTTTGCGGGGGTGCTGAACGCAAAGGATACGGCCAGCGCATATTACGAACCGATCCTGTTCCTAATTCTGGGCGGTGCTTTCCTGGCGCTGGCCATTGAACGGACCGGGCTGCACCGGCGCTTGTCGCTGGCGATCCTGAAGGCGGTGGGCAGCGGCGGTGGGCAATCACGCCTGCTGCTGGCCTTCATGGTTTCGGCGGCGATCCTGTCCATGCTGATTTCCAATACATCCACGGCGCTGATCATGATGCCGATGGCGCTGGCCGTTTTGGCAGGCGGAGGGTTGGCACCGGAAGAACAGGACGGGCTGGCGGGCGCGCTGCCGATGGGTATTGCCTTTGCCGCATCGATCGGCGGGCTGGGTACGATTGTCGGATCACCGACCAACGGAATTGCCGTGGCCCTGCTCGACAGCATGATTGGATTGAAGATCAGCTTTGCGCAATGGACCGCATTCGGCCTGCCGATAGTCATCGTTGGTGTTCCGATCGCGGCGCTGATCATTGGCCGGGTGCAGAAAGTTGCCGAGCATCCGTTTAACGTGGCCGCCGCGCGCGCCGCGATTGACACGCATACGCAATGGACCATGCCCGAAAAGCGGTTGATCCCGCTAATCGTCATTACGTTCCTGCTGTGGATGTTGGCACCCCTGCTCAAGAATTACCTGCCCGCAGGGTCGCTGTCCGACGGTACCATAGCCATCGCCGCGGGCCTTGCGCTTTTCATGCTGCCAGACGGTACAGGGCGGCCGCTGCTGATCTGGAAGGAGGCCGACCGCGCCCCGTGGGGCGTGATCATGATGTTTGGCGGCGGGCTGGCGCTGGCTGCCGGGATGGGTGCTTCCGGCCTGGCGGATTGGCTCGGCTCGGCGTTGTTGCCGTTGAGCGCGGTGCCGTTGATCCTGGTCGCGCTGGCGCTGGTCGGGATGGTCATTCTGATCACCGAATTTGCCAGCAATGTTGCCACTGCCAGTGCCATAATTCCGGTCGTCGCCAGCCTGACCGTGGCGATGGGTGTCGACCCGGTCCTGCTGGCCATGCCTGCCGCGCTGGCCGCAAGCTGGGGCTTCATGCTGCCCGCCGGAACCGGCCCGAACGCGATTGCATGGTCAACCGGGCGGATCAAGCTGCCGAGAATGGTGGGCGCTGGTCTGCTGCTTGATCTGGTCGGAATCGTATTGATCGTGGTGATTGTGTGGGCAATCGCTGCATTGGCAGGTTGATCGAGATCGTTTCACTAGTTACTATTAACGATTATCGGGTGAAGATGCGTTCCTGCGGAGGTTAGGCACCCTGGTCACCGATATCCGATAGCTCCTGCCTTCCTAGGGGCGTTTGATCAGGAATAACGCGTCCATGACCGATGCCACCGATGCCGTCACCACCCCCACCCCGCGCCGCAAGCCCAAGCCGGAGATTACCACTATCCGCGGGCGGCCGCTGAAGCCGTCGACCCTGATGATGGGCCACGGGTATGATCCCGCCCTGTCCGAAGGTTCGCTCAAGGCACCTATTTTTCTCACCAGCACCTTCGCGTTCGAAAACGCGGCCGCGGGAAAGCGCCATTTCGAAGGCATCACCGGCAAACGCCCCGGCGGCGCGGAAGGGCTGGTCTATTCCCGCTTCAACGGGCCCAACCAGGAAATCCTGGAAGACCGGCTTAGTATTTGGGACGGGGCGGAAGATGCACTGTCATTTTCCAGCGGGATGACCGCGATCACGGTGATGCTGCTGGCCTATTGCAGCGCCGGCGATGTCATCGTGCATTCGGGCCCGCTCTATGCCGCGACCGAGGGATTCGTGGCAAAGGTGCTCAGCAAGTTCGGGATTACCTATGTCGATTTTCCCGCGGGCGCGACGCGCGAGGAAATGGACACGGTGCTCGCCAAGGCCAAGGCGCAGGCGGAGGAACATGGCGGCAACGTGGCGATGATCTATCTCGAAAGCCCGGCCAACCCGACCAATGCACTGGTCGATGTGGAAGCCATGTCGGCCGCGCGCGATGCAGCGTTCGGTTCTGATGGCCCGCCGATTGCCATCGACAACACTTTCCTCGGCCCGCTGTGGCAGCGCCCGTTGGACCAGGGTGCGGACATCGTGGTCTATTCACTGACCAAATATGTCGGCGGCCATTCCGATCTGGTGGCAGGCAGCATTGCCGGGGCGAAGAAGTGGATGGACCCGGTGCGCGCGCTGCGCAATACGATGGGTGGCATCTGCGATCCCAACACCGCCTGGATGCTGTTGCGCAGTCTCGAAACCGTGGAACTGCGGATGCAGCGCGCGGGCGAGAATGCGGCCAAGGTCTGCGCCTTCCTGCGCGACCATCCAAAGGTCGAAAGACTGGGCTATCTCGGCTTCATCAGCGATCCGCGCCAGCAGGACATCTATAACCGGCATTGCCTGGGTGCAGGCAGCACCTTCAGCCTGTTCATCAAGGGGGGTGAGGCAGAGGCGTTCCGCTTCCTGGACAATATGACCATTGCCAAGCTGGCGGTCAGCTTGGGCGGCACCGAAACCCTTGCCAGTCTGCCCGCCGCGATGACCCACCTGTCCGTGCCGGACGAACGCAAGGCAGCACTGGGCATTACCGACAATCTGGTGCGCATTTCGATCGGCATCGAAGACCCGGACGATCTGATTGCCGATTTCGATCAGGCACTGGCCAAGGTTTGATTGCTATGCGGCGCTGGCGGTTCATTCTGCCTGTGAATTGATCCTGATCAATGATCGAGCGTCCCCGCTGCGCCATGGGATCCCCCGGCACCACAATATCCTTGACCGCGCCGTGCGGTCGCTGCGGTGCCGGGGAACGAATAATGAAATCCTACCTTCTGGCCGGGCTTGGCATCCTGGCAGTGACCGCAACCCCCGCCCAGGCGCAAGATCGGCAGGGAAGCATTCAGGTCAAGCTGTTGGCCACCGGCGTATTGCCCGATGGCAAGATCAAAAGCGTGGAAACGGATATTGTCGGCCTGCCGGCAAATACGCAGACCAGGGCGAATGACAATTACGTGCCCACGGTCGCGATCGAATATTTTCTGACGAATGCTTTCTCGATCGAAACCATCTGCTGCCTTACGCAGCACGATATTGACGGCACCACCGGCTTGCCAGGGGCCGAACTGGTTTCAAATGCCAGGATCATTCCCGCCACCGTCACGGTCAAATATCATCTCGATCTTGGCGCGGCCAAACCCTATGTCGGGGCGGGCCCGGCGTATTTCCTGTTCATCGATGATGAACCCGGCGCGGCAACCATCCCCTTGGGGGTGACCGATTTCAGCCTGTCGGATGAATTCGGGCTGGCGCTTCAGGCCGGTGTGGATGTGCCCCTGAATGATCGCGGGCTGGCCATCAGCGTGGATGCCAAGCGCTATTTCATCGACACGACCGCACGCTGGTTTGCCGGTCCCGATGTTGCAATCGAAACCCGGCACAAGCTGGACCCTTGGGTGATCAGTGCAGGTTTCGCCTATCGCTTCTAACACCGGGGGGCGGGGTTGAACCGGGAGTAGGGGTTGAGCGCAAGCGAGATGCCTGGTTCAACCCTTCCATTCCCGCCGTTCTTCGGCCTGTTTCAGGACTTCGTAGGCGACCTGGATTTTCTGGAATTCCTGCGCGGCGGCGGCATCCCCCGGCTTCACATCGGGGTGCACTTCCTTCGCCTTGGCGCGGAAGCTTTTCTTGATTGCATCGAAATCGGCATCCGCTTCCAGTTCGAGCGCCTCCAGCGCGCGCATTTCATCACTGCTGCGGCTGCCGTCGCCCGATCCGGCCCAGCCGTAATGCGATGCCTCGGCATAGCCGGAATTGTCGCGGTTTTCGTTCTTCACCCGCTCCGCCGCTTCGGCTTTGTCCAGACCTTCGAAATAATCCCATTTGGAATTATATTCCGCCGCGTGTTTCTGGCAGAAATACCACCGGTCCGGGCTGTTGGATGCCTTGGGCGCGGGGCACAAGCCCGGTTCGTCACACAGGTGACGATCACAGATGCGCTGCGCCGTGGCCGCCTGGTCGCTGCCATAGCTGCGCCAGCGGGGAAAACCCCAATCATTGGATCGGCGTGCACCGACCATCAGTTTATCTCTCGTGTCATATGTCTGTTCATATAGAGCCTTGATCGAAAAATCGCCACCGCTGGTTTTTATCGGGATACAAACGGGTTGTTATGCTTTATGTTGCAATGCAACAAAGATGGCTATGTGTTTGACCGGCACAGTATGGCCCGCAACGGAGCCCGGAGTTTTGAGCAAGCAATTGGCCATATCGATCGCATTTTCCGTAATGACGATGTCCGCATTCGCCCTGACCATGTCCACGCCGCATCTGCTTGCAGGCCAGGGCGGCCTGCACAAGAATGGCGCAGCAGCCGAAGCCGCCGCGCCATCTTTCTTCAGCGTTATACTGAAATAATTTTTGGGCTAAGGATCAGTTGATCACGACTGTTACCGCTCTGCGGTTCTGAGCCCACGCTTCTGCGTTGGAACCCAGCGCGACGGGGCGCTCCTTGCCATAACTTACGGTCGCAATCCGGTTCGCCGGGACCCCCAGACCAACCAGGTAATTCTTTGCAGAATTGGCGCGGCGTTCGCCCAGCGCAAGGTTGTAATCGCGCGTGCCGCGTTCATCCGCATGCCCTTCGATGGTCACTGTGATGGCCGCATTTTGCATCAGATATTGCGCCTGCATCTGCAGGGCCGCCGCATCGGCGCTGTCGATATTGTAGCGGTCCGTATCGAAATAGATGATGTTCTGCCCGTTCACGGCGTTCACAAAATGCCCCTGCGTTCCCAGTACCGGGCCGCCGGTGGTCGGCGTCGGAGTCGGCGTTGCAGCCGGCGTCACGGTGGCCTGCTGCGGCGGCAATTCTTCCGGGGCAGTGGTTTTGCAGCCCGCCAACGCAGCAGTCGAGGTCAGAAGGACGACGATGGCTAAATTACGGTTCATGAAATTTCTCCTTGGCTATTTGTTTTTATCCAGGTCACGTCCGATGGGCGCGGCCCGCTTTACTAGTATTAATACGTTTTCAGGGCAGAATCGGTCCCCATGCAGGGTCCGAAGCATCAGCGGGGGTATCCAGTCGGCGTTCGTTCCGGCCGGTAAGGTCAACCTGCCACAATGATGTCCGGCCCGAATTGCGCTCGGTCCGGAAAAACTGGATGATCCGGCCATTGGGCGCCCATGTGGGTGCCTCGTCCTGCCAGGAATCGGTCAGGAACCGCAGGCCGCCGCCGCCGGGGTTCATCACCGCAATCCGGAAATCACCGGCAATATGGGTGAAGGCGATCTGGTCACCGCGCGGGCTCCATTCCGGGGTGGCCGCGCGGCCCCCGAAGAAACTGACACGTTTCTGGTTCGAACCATCGGCATCCATTACATAGATCTGCTGGCTGCCCGAGCGGTCGCTTTCGAACACAATCTTGCTTCCGTCAGGCGAATAAGACCCGCCGACGTCGATCCCCGGCGCATTGGTCAGACGGGTGCTCTGCCCGCCATCGGCCGAAACGCGGTAGATATCGGTGTTGCCCGCCACAGCCATCGAATAGAGAATTGACCGCCCATCGGGGGACCAGCGCGGGGCGAAAGTTGGATTGGAGCTCTGCGTCACCAAGGTCTGCTTGCCCGCCCCGATATCATAGACATAGATGCGAGGGTTGCCGTCCACATAGCTGAGATACAGCAGCTTGCGGTAATCGGGCGAATAACGAGGGGTCAGCGCGGTTGATCGGCCGGTGGTGATGAAGCGGTGATTGGCCCCGTCCGAATCCATGATCGCAAGCCGCTTGGTGCGGTTATCCTTCGGCCCGGTTTCGGCGATATAGGCGATCCGGCTGTCGAAAAACGGGCTTTCCCCGGACAGGCGCGAATAGACCAGATCGGCACATTTATGCGCTGCCCGCCGCCAATCGCGCGCGGGCACAACCCAGCCTTGCCGCACGAGTTCGGATTTCAGCGCCACGTCATAAAGATAGCACCCTACGGTCAGCCGCCCGTCGGCTCCTGCCTTGACATAACCGTGCACCAGCATTTCCGCGCTACGGTTCGTCCAACTTGCCCATTCCGGCGCAGTTACTTGTGCGAAGGATGGCTGCGGCAAGCCGTCCGGGCCAGTGGGCTTGAACAGGCCGTTATTCCTCAAATCGGCGGTGATGACCCGCGCCAGTTCCTTGCCCAACGCGGCTGTTCCGCTGGCGTTGGCGGCGGTCGGTTGATCGCGGTCCGCGGCAAAACCGGCAATGGCAATGCCCAGATCCTGCCAATCACTGGTGTCGGTTACGGAACCGGTCAGCCCGCCCTGATCTTCCAGCACTTCAACCTGCTCGACCGGCGGCGGTGCAGACCCAAGGTCCTGCGCAGCCAGCGGCGCAGCAAAAATCAGCGAAAAGACAACCAACAGCTTTTTCATCAATTAAAGTTCCTGTCGAACCGGAAAGAGGTGACGCGTTTCCACGCCTCGTAATATTCAGGCGGAAGATCGAAGGGCGCGGCAAGTTGAACCGCCCGTATAGCACGTTCTGCGTGTAAATCCTTCTGCGGAGCGTTGGAATTCGTCTCGCCCGACTGGCTGACCACCCGCGGGCGCCCTGCCAGACTGCCATCGGCATTCAGCTCGAACGACAACACAGTCACCAATTGGTCCGCATCGACGCCTTGCGGGGCGCTCCAGTGGGGCCGCAACTGTCTTGCGATGGCCTGGGCAAGCGATGCCTTGGCGCTTGCCCCGATTTGCGAGGCGGGCACGCGCATTTCGCTGGTGTTCGTGCTGGCACCAGCCCCAGGCAGGAAATCCGCCCCGATACGGCTACCACCCGCAGGTTTCGCGGCAGGGGTAGCGGCCGGGCGATCAGGGCGGCGGCGCGGCGGTTCGGGCGTGGCCTTTGCGCGAGGTTGGACGTCGGCCTTGGCCGGTACGGGGCGCGGCGGCGGCGTGGTCGCCACCGGCCTTGGCGCGGGGATGGGTTCGGGCTGGGCCTGCTCGACCGGCGGCGTCATTTCCGGTTCGTCCGACAGTGTCGGGGCGATCGAGGCGCGGCTTTCCGCCACCGGATCGGGCGCGGTCGAAGCAAGACTCACGTCGGTGGCAAGGCTGACAGTCATCCGCTCGGGCAATGGCGGCACCTCGTCCTTGCCCGGCTGCAGCACCAGAACCGCGACGAGCGCAACGTGCAGCAACACCGCGACCCCGAGGCCGACACGTTCATCAGTGCGGAGTGCAGCAAGCGCCATAGTCTGACCGATTATGGCGAGGAATCTGAACCGCTGGTGACCAGCGATATTGAGTTGAAGCCTGCCCGGTTCAATTCGCCCATGACGGCCATCACCCGGCCGTATTGGAGTGCCTGATCCGCGCGCAAGGTCACTTGTGGCAGCGCGCCATCTGAGCGGGGCCGGATATTGGCGAGCCGTTCGGGCAATTCGCCCGCCGCGAGCCGATCATCACCGAAATAGATGAACCCGTCGCCGTCGATACTGAGGGTCACTGGATCTTCTTCCGGCGCCAGCGCGTTGGCGCGGCTTTCCGGCAGATCGATCGGGACCCCAGCGGCCAGCAACGGCGCAGTGACCATGAAGATAATCAGCAGCACCAGCATCACATCGACAAAGGGCGTGACGTTGATATCCGCCATCGGCGCACGCCGCGAACCACGCCTGCTGCCGCGCCTGCTGTTATTGGCCAACCCCATCGCCATCAGCCGCGCTCCAGCTCTCGACTGAGGCTGGCGTGGAACCGGTCGGCAAAGCGTTGCAGTTTCGATTCCAGAGAATTCACCCCGTGGCTGAACCGGTTATAGGCAATGACTGCCGGAATGGCCGCGAACAGGCCGATCGCAGTGGCAAACAGCGCTTCGGAAATACCCGGTGCAACCACCGCGAGCGAGCTGTTCTGCTGCGCGCCAATCTGGAAGAAGCTGTTCATGATCCCCCACACGGTACCGAACAGGCCCACGAACGGCGCGACCGAACCGACAGTCGCGAGGAAATTCAGCCGTTCCGCCAGAGTGTCCGCTTCCTGCGCGACCTGGCTTTCCATCGCCCCGGCCAGCCGCTGGCGCGTGCCGTCGCGGTCGATCGTCTTGATTCGGGCGGAGCTGCGCCATTCGGCCATCGCCGCTGCCGCAATCCGCGCCGAGGGAATATCCTGCCGCCCGGTTTCCTTCATGAAGACATCGAAATCATTGGCGCGCCAGAATTCATCCTCGAACCGGCCGCAGCGCCGCTTCACCGCGGCGAGACGGAAGCTGAAGGAAACGATAATCGTCCACACCCACACGCTGGCGAGCAGCAGCCCGGCCATCACCAATTGCACCACGATATCGGCATCGAGAAACAGTTTGACCGGATCGAGATGATCCGGCGCGCCGCCCAATACGGGGGCGGCAGCCAGCAGGGAAAGAATGGTCATGCAGATTGTTCCGGAACAAGGATTTGGGAAAAGGCATCGCGCCAAATTTGCGGTTGGCGGCAGGGTTTACCATCGGGGCTGACGAAGCCGATCCGCAAATGCGCCTCGGCCAGCAATTCGGACCCGCGAAACGCGCGCTGGTGCATTCTGACAGAGGCCGCGCGCAATTGGGTGCAACTGCTTTCGATCAGCACATCATCGTCCAGCTTGGCAGGGCGAACATAGCGGATCTGTAAATCGGCTACCGCATAGGCGCCCTGCCCCGCCTCGATCGCGGCGCGCTGGTCAATATTCAGCACCCGCAGCATATCGGACCGGGCGCGCTCGAACCAGCGCAGGTAATTGGCGTGGTAGACTATGCCCGACAGATCGGTGTCTTCGTAATACACCCGCAGCGCGAAGTGATGGACCGGCCCGTCAAAGCGGCCGTCATGCGGGGAAAGGGGCGTATCCATAGGCGGTCGGGCTGTAGCGTAAGCGGGACTCGCTCGGCAACAAATTCATGCCTTTTACGGCCTGGTTTCGTCAGACTGCCGCTGAGGCAGGACAGACGTGCCAGTTTTACCGTCGTGCCAGCATCGGACCGAGCGGTTCGCCCCCAAACAGGTGGATATGCAGATGGGCCACTTCCTGCCCCGCATGCGGACCAACATTGGCGAGCAGCCGGTAACCAGCTTCGACCAGACCATGGGTCCGCGCCACATGCCCTACAGCACGGATAAAACCGGCGATTTCTTCCTCAGGGGCGTTAGCGGAAAAATCGTCCCAGCTGACATAGCGCCCCTTGGGGATGACCAGCACATGCAATTTCGCCTGCGGGCTGATGTCGGGAAAGGCATAGGCCCACTCATCCTCGTAGATTTTCGTCGAGGGGATTTCCCCGCGCAGAATCCTGGCGAAGATATTGTCATCGTCATACGGCTGGGTGGCATCGATCGGCATGGAGAATTCCCTAGGTGGTGCGGGCAGCTTTTTCATCGAGGCCGGATGTGCCTTCGCGCCGGTCCAGCTCGGCCATTACATCGGACAGGGGCACACCTTTTTCCGCCAGTAATACGGTCAGGTGGAACAACACATCGGCCGCTTCCCCAACCAGTTCTTCGCGCGTCCCAGATAGGGCGGCGATCACGGTCTCGACCGCTTCTTCGCCCAATTTACGGGCGATTACGGGCAATCCGCGCGCATGCAATTGCGCGACATAACTGCTGCCGGGATCGGCGGCGAGGCGCTGGGTTACGGTGTCTTCCAGGCGGGCCAAGGTTTCGAGACGGGAGTACGTGTCCATGGCGCTGTCATGGATTGCCTGCGAAGCGGGGTCAATCTCTGGAACGGGTTTTGCGGACGGTATCGTCTTTCGGCCGCTTCGACCGCGCTGCGTGGCGGCCGACCACCAAACCGGCGAGCCCGAGCGCCATCAGCGCCATATTGCTTGGCTCCGGAATCTGGATGCCATCGGCCGCGCCAACAGGGGCAGCAACAAACAGAAGCGAAAGAATCAGGAAACGTAAAGCCATGCAGCCGGGTCAACCCTGTGCCCTCGTTCCGCAACTGCGAAGAAACCGGCGTCCCTCATCGGGACCGCTCCGATCGCGAATCCCGCCTATTCGCGAGCAGGCAATCCAGCGGTGCGCAAGGCGGCATGCGCCTCGGCAATGGTGTAAGTTCCGAAGTGGAAGATGGACGCCGCCAGCACTGCGCTCGCATGGCCCTTGGTGACCCCTTCGACCAGATGATCGAGCGTGCCGACCCCGCCGCTGGCCACCACCGGCACGGACACTGCATCGGCGATGGTGCGGGTCAGTTCGAGATCGTAACCCGCCTTCGTACCGTCCCCGTCCATAGAAGTTACCAGCAATTCTCCTGCGCCCAGGCCGGCCAATTTGATCGCATGGTCGAGCGCGTCGATCCCGGTCGCCTGCCTGCCGCCATGGGTGAAAATTTCCCAACGGCCCGAAGCTGTCATGCGGGCATCGATGGAGGCGACGATGCATTGGCTGCCGAACTTATCGGCAATTTCCGCCACCACTTCAGGCCGCGCAACGGCTGCGCTGTTGACCGCGACCTTGTCTGCGCCCGCCAGCAGCAACGCCCGCGCATCTTCCGCCGCGCGCACCCCGCCGCCCACGGTGAACGGCATGAAGCACACCTCCGCGGTGCGCCGGACGATATCGAGCAGAGTGCCGCGCCCTTCATGGGTGGCGGAAATGTCGAGGAAACACAGCTCGTCCGCGCCCGCCGCATCATAGGCTTGCGCCTGTTCCACCGGATCGCCAGCGTCCTTGAGATCGACGAAATTGACGCCCTTGACCACACGGCCCTCGGCCACATCGAGACAGGGTATGACGCGAATGCGGACGGTCATCGGCTCGCGAACCACCAAATTATCGCCAGCAGTAGGCCAATATCAGCCCCCACTAATCCAATCGCAAAAGCCCAATAAGCAACGGGGTTTTCATCCTCCGATACTATTCCGAACGGCTTTAAATTGAGTTTCCGAGGATGTTGCGCGGAAAAGTCGATGCCGGTCGAATAGTAACCGACAATGGCGAACGCGATGAAAAGCAATGCGATGCTCACGCCCGCGCCGCCATCGCCAGCGCTGCCGCCAGATCCAGCCGCCCGTCATAAAGCGCCCGCCCGGTAATCACGCCCTCGATCCCCTCGCGCGCGTGGAGCGACAGCATGTGAATATCGTCCAGCCCCTTGACCCCGCCGCTGGCGATTACCGGCATGTCGGTCTGCCGCGCGAGTTCCACGGTCGCGTCGATGTTGCAGCCTTTCAGCATACCGTCCCGGCCGATGTCGGTGAACAGCAGACTGGCAACGCCCGCATCCTCGAACCGACGGGCCATATCCACTACCGGCACATCGGACACATCGGCCCAGCCAGCGGTGGCGACCATTCCGTCTTTTGCGTCCACCGCAACCACGATGCCGCCGGGATATTCGCGGGCCATGTCCTTGACGAATTGCGGGTCTTTCAACGCGGCAGTGCCCATCACCACCCGCGCCACGCCGAGATCGAACCAGCCCGCGACTGCTTCCGGTGTGCGAATGCCGCCGCCCAATTGGACATAGCCGGGGAATGCCTCGATGATTGCCTCGACCGCCTCCCGGTTTTCTGCCCGGCCCGCAAACGATCCGTCCAGATCGACCACGTGGAGATGCTCCGCGCCCGCTTCGGCAAACAGCAGCGCCTGCGCGGCGGGATCATCGCCATATACGGTGGCGCGGTCCATATCGCCCTCGGCCAAACGGACGACCTGACCCTGTTTCAGGTCGATTGCGGGAAAGACTATCATGCCAAACTTCCAATCAAGGGCGCCACTCCAGAAATCTACCGAGCAGCGCCAGACCGAAAGCCTGACTCTTCTCGGGATGAAACTGCACACCAACGATATTGTCCCGCGCGACCGCCGCCACCAGCCCGCCGCCATGGTCGGTCATCGCGGCAATGTCATGGGCCTCATCGGGCGCGAAATGATAGGAATGGAGGAAATAGGCCTCTCCTTCCTCTAACAATGTCGAGTCCCGATTGTGGAGCGAAAGCGCGACATCGTTCCAGCCCATATGCGGTACTTTAACCTTGGGATCAGTCACTTCGATCTTGCGAACCTCGCCCGCAATCCAGTCCAGCCCCTTGGTCACGCCATGTTCCAGCCCGCGCGTCGCGAGCAATTGCATACCCACGCAGATCCCGAGGAACGGCACCCCGCCGCCGCGCACCCGCTCCTCCAGCGCATCGACCATGCCGTCAATCGCCCGCAAGCCTTTCGCACAGGCCCCGAACGAACCAACGCCCGGCAGCACGATCCTGTCGGCAGCGCGCACCACCGCCGGATCGGCGGTCACCTGCACCCCGTTTGCCCCCGCCGCTTTCAGCGCATTATGGACGGAATGGAGATTGCCTGCGCCGTAATCGACCAGGGCAATTGTCTCAGCCACCCAACTGGCCCTTGGTGGACGGAACCGCGTTTCCTTTGCGCGGATCAAGCTCCACCGCGCTGCGCATCGCCCGGGCAAAGCCCTTGTAGATCGATTCGCAGATATGGTGGTTGTTCTTGCCGTAAATCAGCTCGACATGAAGCGTGATCCCGGCGGCCTGCGCCACGGAATGGAACCAGTGTTCGATCAGTTCGGTATCCCATTCGCCGAGTTTTTC
>JAGXGU010000032.1 GCA_024636575.1 Altererythrobacter sp. | reverse complement strand
TAACGCCGGGCCACCGCCATTTTCGCGCATGTAAAGGATCAGGTTGGCCCGATCTTCCGGTTTGCCTAGGCCGGCGAAGCTCATTTTCGTACCATCGGCAAAGGCGCGCGGGCTCTTCAGCCATGCATCGAGCGCTTCGTAGTCCCAATTGCCGCCATGGCCGGATAAAGCCGCGCTGTACGCGAATCCAGGGGCATGTTTGCCGATTCCCGTTCCCACCACCCCGTACAGATTAGGACCGATGCCTGACGCGCCGCCTTGGGCAATAGTGTGACAAGCGGAGCATTTCGCAAACACTTTTTCCCCGGCAGCCGGATCGCCTGCTGCCAGCAATGTTGCCAGCGAAGGGCCTGCGTCCGCGCCGCCTTCTTCGGCGGCACCTTCGATGATGTAGCCGCCATCATCCGGGGCTTCCGGATTATCGGCGTGATACACGCGAGAGCCGACGGCGCTGAGCCCCAGCCCGATGACTCCGGCAAAAAGCACCCATCCGGCAGTAGTGTTAAAGCGATCATCCATGCGTCAAAAATCCGAAATCTTTGCAAGTGAAGGTTCGGCGGCCGCTTTAAGGGCAGGCTGACGATACTGCAAGTGCGCCGATTGCAATCGGTGAGGTAACAGAGTCATCAATCCCCCTGCAGCACCTTTTCGACATTGCCCGGGGGGGATTCGGCGGTTAGGCGCAATTGGCAATGCAAAGTTTTCCAGCCCCCGCGATCGCCATGGTCGAAAAGATGCAGGCCGCAGCGGCCGCTGCCCCGCTGCAGGCGATGGCCTTCCAGGGATCGCCCGGCGCAAATTCGCACCGCGCGGCGAGCGAGGCGGCGCCCGAATGCCTGCCGCTGCCTTGTTTCAGCTTCGAAGACGCGCTGGAAAGCGTAAAGGATGGCCGCGCCGCCAGCGCCATCATTCCGATCGAGAACAGCCAGAACGGCCGGGTGGCCGATATTCATTTCCTGCTACCGGAAAGCGGGCTGGCCATTGTGGGCGAGCATTTCATGCCAATCACCCATGCGCTGATGGCGGTGCCCCATCCCGATGGTTCGCTGGGGCCGTTCGAAGCCGCTTACAGCCATCCGCAGGCACTGGGCCAGTCACGCCATTTCCTGCGGAAACGCGGGATTGTGCCGCTCAGCCATGCCGATACCGCTGGTGCGGCAGCCTATGTGGCGGAACGCGGTGATCCCGGTGTCGCGGCCATTGCGCCCTTGCTGGCAGCCGACCTCTACGGCCTGACCATTGCCGAGGACAAGGTCGAGGACGCAGCTGACAACATGACTCGCTTCGTGATTCTGGCGCGCGAGAAGCTGAACCCGGCAACCCTGACAGGCGAAACGGCGATGACTACCTTCATCTTCGAGGTAAAGAACATTCCCGCCGCGCTGTACAAGGCGATGGGCGGCTTTGCGACCAACGGCGTCAACATGACCAAGCTGGAAAGCTACCAGAAGGGCGCGAGTTTTGCCGCGAGCACATTCTATGCCGATATCATCGGCGCGCCCGGCGAACCGGCGGTCGATCGTGCGCTGGAAGAATTGGCGTTTCACTGCAAGGAATTACGGGTGCTGGGCAGCTATCGCCAGGCCCGGCCCCGCGGTTAGGCAATTCAATGGCTTGCCCCGTGCGCCGCGCTCTGCCACCACCATGATTGTGACTGTCGGAACGGGGCAAATCGATGCGGGCGGCAACGAAACCGCCGCGCAAGGCTGGGAAGCTGTCCGATCCGATTCGTCGATCCAATATGCACCGGTGCAGCCGCCAGAAACTCCCGAGCCGCCCGGCTGGCTGAAGGAACTTGGCGAATGGCTGGCTGATTTGTTCGCGCCGCTGGGCCGTTTCCTGGCAGAATCCTGGCCGGTACTGAAATGGGTCCTGCTGGCGTTGGCGATCGCGGCAGTCGCGTATTTCCTTTACCAATTGATCGCGCCGCTGATCGAAAGGTCCGGCAGCAGCAGCGCGCGGGACCATGAAGAATGGCTACCCCGGCGCGAAGAAGCGTTGGCCCTGCTCGAAGATGCCGACCGGCTGGCGGCAGAGGGCCGGTTCGACGAAGCGACGCATTTGTTGCTGCAGCGCAGCGTCAGCCATATTGCGGATGCGCGGCCCGATTGGGTGGAGCCATCATCCACCGCGCGCGAGATTGCGGCTCTGCCTGCCCTGCCCGATGCCGCCCGCGCGGCATTTTCAGCCATTTCCACCCGGGTGGAACGTAGCCTGTTCGCGCTGCGTAGCCTGGGCGCGGATGATTGGCAGGCGGCGCGCAATGCCTATAGCGAATTTGCCCTGACCAATTTGTCCGCCCAGGTTCTGACGAAGGCCGGGCCCGGCCAGCCGGGCGAAGCGGCATGAGCGTTAAAGCGGCCCCGGCGTTCAACCCGAAGGTCATGCTGGCGCTGATAGTGTTCGGCGCCATCGCCTTTTTTGCCACGCTGTATTTCATCGGTACCGGCCAGACCGGCAATTCCAATGATGGCGGCGGCCATGCTGCGGCCAAGGGGCTGAATGGCTATGCCGCGATCGCCGCCTTGCTGGAAGATGACGGTTATGATGTCAGCCTGTCGCGCAGCCCGGGCGCGCTGGATGATGCCGCGCTGCTGATCCTGACCCCGCCATCCTATATGGATGCAGAAGATCTGACCAAGGTGATCGAAGAACGGCGGATGGAAGGCCCCACTCTGGTAATCCTGCCCAAATGGTTAGCAACCAGAATTCCTGACGATTGGGATGTGGAGAAGGAGGCCGGCTGGGTCGTGTTGAACGGCACGGCGGAACCCGAGTGGCTGAAAGATCTGGAAGGCGATCTGGCGATCGAAGGCAGCATCACGCAACTGAAACAGGGTGGTCCCGACTGGACCGGGTTGGGATTGAGCGGGAACCTGCCCGATCGCACGCAGAGCCTGTCGATTACCGGCGAGAAAATCGTGCCGCTGGTGAAGGATTCGGACGGCGAGACTCTGGTCGGCTATCTGGCCGATGGCGGATATTACCCCGATCTGGCCGATGCTGCCGGGCTGCAATATGCAGACAGTTCGGGCGATGAAGACGGGGAATACAGCACATGGGGTGTGGTGATCGTGGCCGAACCCGACCTGTTCAACAATTTCGGCATGGCCGACACCCGGCGCGCCGAACTGGCGCGCCGGATCGTGCAGACGGCGATGGAAGATGGCGACCTGCCCATCACTTTCGACCTGACGCAAAGCGGGCTGGGCGGATCGCAGAATCTGTTGACCCTGGCCATGAGACCGCCGTTCCTGGCCGCGACCCTGTGCCTGCTGATCGCGATGCTGGTGGTTGGCTGGCGCGCATTCCGGCGGTTCGGCCCGCCGTCAAGCGAAGGGCGCGCGATCGCGTTCGGCAAACGGCAATTGGTGGCCAATAGCGCGGGGTTGATCCAGCGGACCAAGCGCGTCCATTTGCTGTCCGCACCCTATGCGGAGATGATGCGCGGCCGGATTGCCGCCGCATTGGGGCTCCACCGGGCAAATGACCAGCAGATCGACGCGGCGCTGCTCAGCCGCAAGCCTGACGAACCACCTTTCAGCCAGCGCCTCAGCCAATTGCGCGCGGCGCGCACACCGCATGAACTCTTGCGCGCCGCAGGCGCGCTCCGATCCCTCGAAAGAAAGCTTACCCGATGAATATGACCCTGGAAGGCGTCCGTAACCTTGCCGCGGAAATCCGCGCCGAAGTGGCCAAGGCCATCATCGGTCAGGACGAAACCGTCGATCATTTGCTGGTCGCCCTGTTTTCCCAGGGCCATGTCCTGCTCGAAGGGCCGCCGGGTACGGCCAAGACCTTTCTGGCGCAAAGCTTTGCCACCGCGCTGGGCCTCGATTTCGGGCGTATCCAGTTCACCCCCGATTTGCTGCCGGGCGATATTCTCGGTTCCAATCTGTTCAATTTCCAGACCAGCCAGTTCACCCTGACCCGCGGCCCGATCTTCTGCGACCTGCTGTTGGCGGACGAGATCAACCGCACGCCGCCCAAAACGCAGGCCGCCTTGCTGGAAGCGATGCAGGAACGCCGCGTCACGCTGGACGGGGAAACCCACAAACTGGCCGATCAGTTCATGGTGATCGCGACCCAGAACCCGATCGAAAACCAAGGGGTCTATCCCCTGCCCGAGGCGCAATTGGACCGGTTCCTGTTCAAACTGCTGGTGTCCTATCCCAGCGAAGAGGAAGAAGCCGCGATCGTTACCCGCTATGGCGACCGGCAGGGCCCGCGCAGTGCCGCCGATCTGGGTGTGACCGCAGTCACGGACGGCGCGAAATTATCGGCCGCAACTGCCGCCGTAGGTGCGGTGACGATGGCCGGGGAAGTGACCGACTATGTCGTCCGGCTGATACGCGCGACCCGGGCCAATCCCGATCTGTCGATTGGTGCCAGCCCTCGCGCCGCCGTGGTACTGGCGGGCGGCGCCCGCGCCCGCGCCGCGCTGGATGGCCGCGATTATGTCGTCCCTGACGATGTAAAAACCCTGGCCACCGCAGTGCTGCGGCACCGGCTGACACTCAGCCCCGCTGCGGAAATCGAAGGGCGGGAGATGGAAGCGTTGGTGGCCGAAATGGTCGAAAATACGCAAGCCCCGCGATAGGCTGGCGGTTGATCCTCTCCATCCTCCCTACTGCACGTGCAGCCTGGCTGGCCGCTTTGGCGGCACCGCTGGCGATTGTGATCGCGGCCGCCGCGCCGGGGGCCTGGGTGATCGCACCGGCGGCAGGCGCGGCCTTGCTGGTGCTGGTGCTGCTCGACGGATTGATTGCCGGGCGGCTGGCGGATTGGAAAGTGCAGGCACCGCAGGATGCCGAAGTGGGGGAACCGCTGAAGATCACCATGCTGGCGGAATTTGTGGGCCGGGCCAGCCGATCATCGCCGGAAGTCGCGCTGGAATTCGATCCTCGGCTGGATCCCTCGGGCACGGCTACCCTGGCGTTGGATTTCGATTCCGGAACTGGCAGTTGGCAGGGATCCGCGATACTCTCCCCCAATCGCCGCGGCACTGCCGAAATCACCGGACTGTGGGTCCGCTGGGCTGGTCCGCTAGGGCTGGGTGCGCGGCAGATCCGCAGCAAAGTCGATACCACAATCCGAATCTGGCCCGATCTGGCCCCGGTTCGATCACCCGCATTGCAGAATTACCTGCGCGACGCCCAATTCGGCCTGATCGCCCGGCGCATTCGCGGCGAAGGCACCCAGTTCGAAGCGCTCAGCGAATACGAAGCGGGCATGGACCGACGACGGATCGACTGGAAAGCCAGCGCGCGCCACACGCGGCTGTATGCCCGCGAGAATGAAAGCGAGCGCAACAACCAGATCGTGTTCGCCTTCGACTGCGGACAGGCGATGTGCGAACCGGTTGACGGACTGCCCCGGATCGACCGCGCGGTTACCGCCGCGCTGACGGCGTCCTATGTTGCACTGAAGGGCGGCGACCGGGTGGCGTTGTTCGGCTTTGCCCGGCGGCCCGAAGTCTTCACGCCCTTCGTGGCAGACAGCCGCGCCTTTTCTCGACTGCAGAGCGCGGCGGCCAGCCTCGATTACCATGCTGAGGAGTCCAATTTCACGCTTGCCATCGCCACCCTGACGGAAAGGTTGAAGCGCCGGTCGCTGGTGATCCTGTTTTCCGATTTCACCGATCCCACGGCGGCTGAAATGATGATCGAAAGCGTCGGCAGGCTGGTCAAGAAGCATCTTGTGCTGTTCGTGACCATCGAGGATTCCGAAATCGCCGCGCTGACCAATGCAGAACCGGACAGCCTGGGCAATCTGGCCATGGCAGTCAGCGCCGACACGCTGGCGCGGCAGCGTGCCCTGGTGCTCGAGCGCCTGCGGCAAATGGGGGCCGACATTATCGAGGCCCCGTGGGACCGGATCGGCTACCGCCTGATCGACGCCTATCTGGACATCAAGTGTTCGGGAGCAATCGGATGAAGGCACCGGCCATCAGGAACTGGTTCGGCAAAAAAGCCGTCGATGCGTCGCCCCCCATCGAGGCCGCGGCGCTCCGGTCCGACCGTTTCCGGCTGGAACGCGAAGGGGACTGGATGCGGCTCGAAGCCATTGTGAAGCGGATGGAAAGTGGGCGGCTGCGCGGATTGTCGGACGAGGATGTATTGGCCCTGCCCGCGCTGTATCGCACGGCAGCCTCCAGTCTGGCGGTTGCGCGCGAAACCTCGCTAGACAGTGCCGCCATGGCTTATCTGGAATCGCTGGTGCAGCGTGCGTGGTTTCAGGTTTACGGGCCGCGCCAGGGTTTCTTCGGCTGGCTGCGCGGGTTTCTCGGCGGCGGCCTCAGCCGGTCGGTACGTGAAATCTGGCTGGATATCTGCATTGCGCTCGCGGCCATGATCGCCGGAACACTGACCGGCTGGCTGCTGGTTTCGCGGGACCAGGAATGGTTTTATGCGCTGGTCCCCACCCAGTTCCTCGACGCACGGGTTCCCGGTGCCAGCCGCGAAGCCTTGCTGGAAACACTCGCGGTAGAAGATAGCGCGGCGGGCCTGAGCACTTTTGCCGCTTCGCTGTTCAGCAATAATGCCGGGGTCAGCATCCTGGCGTTTGCGCTTGGCTTTGCTTTCGGGGTGCCATCCGTGATGCTGCTGGTTCACAATATGGCGGTGCTGGGGGCGATGTGGTGGCTGTATTCAGAGGCCGGGTTGACTTACGAATTTGCCGCCTGGCTGAGCGTGCATGGTACAACCGAAATCTTTGCCATCCTGCTGGCAGGTGCGGCAGGCATCCATATCGGGCGTTCGATGGCGTTTCCGGGGGCCCGTTCGATCATTTCTGCCGCCGCGCAAAGCGGGCGGCGCGCCGCACAGGTCATGGTGGGCGTGATCTTCATGCTGATTTTGGCAGCGGTGCTTGAGGCATTCCCCCGGCAATTGCTGGGCACCACCGAACGGTTCACGATCGGCATGGCCATGCTGGCCCTTTGGATGGGGTATTTCTTCGCTTTCCGCCGGCAACCCATCAATGGTGATCCGGCATGAACAAGCCGGCTTCGAATCCATTCCAGGCGGCCACCGACAGGCGCCGCCGAATCGTGGTGACGCCCGAAGGCATCGCATTGCCGTTCGTGATCGGTTCCCGTTCGTCGCGGGCCGGCGCGCTGATAATCGATTTCCTGATCATCATCGTCGCAATTGTGGTGGTTTCGCTGTTGCTGCGTTGGGTGTTTGGCGGAATGATCGGCCGGATGGATGATTCCGGCACCTTGGGCGGGGCAGCGGAATTCATTTTCATAGCCTACATCATCTTCCTGTTCCTGGCCCGCTATGCCTATTTCCTGGCATTCGAAATGGGGCCGCGCGGGGCGACGCCGGGCAAACGGCTGGTCGGCCTGCGCGTAGCGGCCCGTGATGGCGGACGGCTGACGGCGGAGGCGGTGATCGCCCGCAATCTGCTGCGCGATATCGAGATTTTCCTGCCACTGGTGTTCCTGTTCACCGCCCCCGGCGGAGAAGGCGGACCGGCCGGGATTGCGGCGCTGGCGTGGTTTCTGGTGTTCATGCTGTTCGCAATATTCAACCGCGATGCCATGCGCGCGGGCGATCTGGTGGCGGGAACCTGGGTGGTGGAAGCCCCGCGCAAGACCCTTGCTGCGGCACTTTCCACACGGGGCGCAGGGCGCAAGGGGTCGAGCGAAATTACCGGCGCGGAATATAAGTTCGGCGAGGACGAACTGGCAGTTTACGGTGAGTATGAGCTCCAAACGCTCGAACGGGTCCTGCGCGACGGGAAGCCGGAAGCAGTCGCGGCAGTGGCCGAGACCATTTGCCGCAAAATCGGCTGGAATCCCGGAAAGGGGGACGAACGGGCCTTCCTCGAAGCATTCTATACCCAATTGCGCGCGCGGCTGGAAGGCGGCATGCGGCTGGGCAAACGCAAGGCAAACAAGTTCTCCTGAGCGGGGATTTGAAGAAGGAATGTCGGTGGGCAAACAAGGCGGGTTCGCCAGACGCGGCGTGATGGCCGGTATCGCCGCGAGCGGAATCATTGGCACCGGAATCGCTGCCTGCGTCCCGCTCGATACCAGCCCGCTGGGCAGGCTCTCGGCCAAATTGCGGATCATCGAAGCGGCGGGCGGCGGCACTTTGGGGGTGTCCCTGCGGGATATCGGCGGCGGCAGAGCGCTGGAATACCGGGCCGATCAATTGTTCGGCCTTTGTTCGTCATTCAAGCTCTCTCTCGCCGCGCTGGTGCTGAGCCTCGATCAATCCGGCGAGGTCGACGCGGGCGAGCGGCTGCGCTGGACCGCCGGGGATCTCATGTCAGCCTCCCCCTTCACGTCCAGCCGGCTGGATGATGGCGCGAGTTTGCTGGAACTGGCCGAAGCCACCCAGAAATATGGCGACAATGCCGCTGCCAATATTTTGCTGAGGAGGTTGGGCGGCCCGCAGGCATTGACGCGGTTCTGGCGCGAGATCGGCGATCAGACCAGTCGGCTCGACCGGACGGAGCCATCACTCAACAATGTTCCGGTGGGTGAAATGCGCGACACCACCAGCCCGCAGGCCATGGCACTGACCCTGGAAAGATTGCTGTTCGGCGATGTGCTATCGCCTGATCGGCGCGCGTTGCTGCAATCGTGGATGGTGGAAACGCGCAGTGGGGCAAGACGAGTGCGGGCCGGATTGCCGGATGGTTGGACCGCCGGGGACAAGACCGGTACATCGATCTGGCCGGGCATGGGCAGTCTGTATGTGGATATCGGATTTGCCACATCGCCCGGGGGTGCACACTATATTTTCGCCGCATATTACCGGGCACGCACCACCCATGACGGGGTCGATCCGGCATCGGAAGATGTCCTGCGGCAGGTTGGGCAGGTGCTGGTACAATTTGCTGCGAGCTAGGCCGCGTCAGTTTGCACCATCATGCGGGTCGAACGCTATTCGCCCGACCCGCGCAATGTCAGTTTCTTACTTACGAAATGGAGCGCTGCGTAGCAGCGTGGCGCCCATCTGCGTGCGATATTCCGCCCGATTTCCAGACTGGCTCTGCAGCTCCGCCGTGGAAGTCTTCATGAAGGCGAGGTAATCTTTCTCGCGCTGATCGTTCTCGGCCGCGGTCGGAAACTGCTTGAATCGGGTCATCAGATAGATGTCCGGCTCGCCTTCGCGCGGATAGGCATTGTACAATACCTCATAAGATTCGATCCAGCCCTTAGACTTTGCAAACTCCTGATTAGCCTTCCATTGGCTCGCAAGCCAGTTGGCATAGTCGAGATGGTGCCCATCTTTGACCGAGATCATGCCGATCTCGACCCAGTCGCCCTCGGTCATGGGCCATTCGCCCTGCGCCAGGGCAGGTGCAGAAAAGGCAAGAGTGGCAGAAGCAGCCAGCAAGGCTGCATGACGCATAATATTCATTGATAGTCCCCATTGGATTGATCAGCGGCAAGGCGCGCAGAATGCCCGCCGTGCATGAGTTGATCCGATCCCCGTGCGACCCCGATTTTATCCGGAATTCGAATGGCAAAATGATGCGAGTGGGCCGCAATCAAGTCAATCAGCCTACCGTGAATTTTGCGTCAAAAGTGGCCCCTCAAAAGTGGTCCGGCAAAACCGCCATTTGCCATCCGCCATCAATTCTCGAAAATGGCCACTTCGTTCAATCCCGTGCTTGCGGCCCGTCCGCGATACATTCCGGTGGTGTTGAAGGAAAACACCGCTTCGCCGGACGGGGTAACAACAATCACCCCGCCATCGCCGCCCAGTTCCTTGACCTCGGCCATGACCGCGTCTGCAGCACTTTGCGGGGAATCGCCGCCCAGCCGCATCCGGGCACAGATTTCATGCGCCACGCCCACACGGATGAAATACTCGCCTGCCCCGGTGGCGGAAACGGCGCACACCCGGTCATCGGCATAGGTGCCCGCGCCAATCATCGGCGCATCCCCGATCCGTCCCCAGCGTTTGCCCGTCAGCCCACCGGTGGAGGTGCCCGCGGCGAGATGCCCCTGACTGTCCAGCGCCACTGCGCCGACGGTGCCGAACTTGTGATCGACATCCAGGGCGGAAAGCTTGTTCGCCTTCAGCCGTTCCAGCGCCTCACGCCGGGCCTCGGTCGCGAACCATTCGGGCGGCATGGTTTCGAGACCCTTGTCGCCGGCGAACTCCTCCGCTCCCGCTCCGCTGAGAAACACGTGCCGCCCATCCTGCCGGACCGCATCTGCCAGCAGGATCGGGTGCCGCACTCTGCTAACGCCGGTAACCGCACCGGCGGAACGGTCACGCCCGTCCATCACGGCAGCATCCAGCTCGTTCGCGCCTTCCCAGGTGAACACCGCGCCGCGCCCGGCGTTGAATTTCGGGTCATCCTCCATCAGCACGATCGCCGCCTGCACCGCCTCGATCGCGCTACCGCCACCGCGCAGGACAGCAACGCCGGCATCCAGCGCCGCCTGCAACGCGGCCTTGTATTCGGCCTGCTGCTGTGCCGTCATCCGGTCAGGGTCCATCGTGCCCGCGCCGCCGTGGATCGCCAGGCTCCAACCCGGCGCGGCTGCGGTGCTTTCGTGGGCAAGGGTCGGCGTGGCTGACAGCATGGCAAACATCAGGGCGAAGCGGGTGATTATGCGGATCATATGCCAGACGCTAACACATTATCTGCGGGCGCAAAGGGCTATTTGGCTTTGGAGATTTTACCGGTCGGGCGGACTTCAAACCGGTGGGAATAGATAGTAGGGGCGATCAATGATGATTCTGCGCCCCGCGTGTCTGCATGATGCCCCCGCCCTGGCCGCGCTTGGCCGGGACAGTTTCTGCGCCGCGTTCGAAGAACTTTACCGTCCCGAAGATCTGGCGGCATTCCTGGAAGAAACCTATTGCGAAGATGCCGTGGCAATGGAAATTGCCGCGCCGGAATATATTCACTGCCTGGCGGAAGATAGCGCCGGATTGTCCGGCTATTGCAAGATGCGCGACCCCAGCGGCTATGCCGAATATTCTGGCGCGAAACGCCCGATAGCCCTGGGCCAGCTTTACACTGCGCCGGGAATGACCGGTTCGGGTATCGGCGCAGCGTTGATGGAATGGGCATTGGGCGAAGCGCGCGAGCGGGGCGCCGATGCGATCCAGCTGTCGGTTTATAGCGAGAATTTCGGGGCCCAGCGATTTTACCAGCGCTATGGTTTTGCCAAGATCGCCGACATCAGTTTCTGGGTTGGCGAGCAACGCGACGCGGAATTTCTCTATGAACTGCGCCTGGATTAACGCAGGCCACGGTAAATTGCCACGATCGGGCCGATCCCGATCCGCAACGTCTGGCCTGCTTTGCAAGACGCAGCGAACTTGGTCTTTCACCTGAAACCTATTCGCTCTATACACCGTCTATGTCATCCATCAGACCATGGCGCGATATCGAACGCCGCAAGAGCCGCCAGATCATGGTGGGAACCACGCCCGTGGGCGGGGATGCGCCGATCACGGTGCAGACCATGACCAACACGCTGACGTCCGATGCGGCGGCGACCATCGACCAGATTCGCCGCTGCGAGGATGCGGGCGCGGATATCATCCGGGTTTCCTGCCCAGATGTGGAAAGCACCGCCGCGCTGGGCAAGATCGTCAGGGCGGCGCGGATACCCATCGTGGCCGACATCCATTTCCATTATAAACGCGCGCTGGAGGCCGCCGATGCCGGCGCCGCCTGCCTGCGGATCAATCCCGGCAATATCGGGTCGTCCCAGCGCGTCGCCGAAGTGGTCCGCGCGGCCAAGGCCAATGGCTGCGCGATCCGCATCGGGGTCAACGCCGGCAGTCTGGAAAAGGATCTGCTCGAAAAATACGGCGAGCCTTGCCCCGAAGCGCTGGTCGAAAGCGCGCTCGACCATATCAAGCTGCTGCAGGACCATGATTTCCACGAATACAAGGTCGCGGTGAAAGCCAGCGACGTGTTTCTGGCGGTTGCCGCCTATCAGCAACTGGCCGACGCGGTCGATTGCCCGCTGCATCTGGGCATTACCGAGGCTGGCGGACTGATCGGCGGGACGGTCAAATCCTCCATCGGCATGGGCAATCTGCTGTGGGCCGGAATCGGCGACACGATCCGTGTTTCGCTGTCGGCAGAACCGGAAGAAGAAGTCCGCGTCGGTTTCGAAATGCTCAAAGCGCTGGGCCTCAGGACGCGCGGCGTACGGGTGGTGTCCTGCCCGTCCTGCGCACGGCAGGGGTTCGATGTCATCCGCACGGTGCAGGCACTGGAAGAACGGCTGCAGCACATCAAGACCCCGCTGTCGCTGTCGGTCCTCGGCTGTGTGGTCAACGGCCCGGGCGAAGCGCGCGAAACCGACATCGGCATAACCGGCGGCGGCAATGGCAAGCACATGGTCTATTTGTCCGGCGTGACCGATCACACCGTACAATCTGCCGCCATGCTGGATCACATCGTCGAACTGGTCGAAGCCAAGGCAGCGGAACTGGATGCTGCGGCGGATGAGGCCGCAAGAACAGCCGTACCGGCGCAATAAGGTGATCTGGCGGCCGCTAACGGGAGGTCGTCTATGGCCGCGAGTGAAACCGATTATCTGATCATTGGCGCGGGCGCTGTGGGCCTTGCCTTCGCCGATACCCTGCTGGACGAAGACCCCGATTGCCACATCACCTTCGTGGACAAGCACGCCAAGCCGGGCGGGCATTGGAAC